>JAGLEV010000051.1 GCA_023144895.1 Thiotrichaceae bacterium | reverse complement strand
CAACCTATTACTATTCATAGGTTTTAAGCCAAGTATGGATTATTCCGTTTTTATATCAACCACCTATTAATAGAATTTTAAAAAGAGATATTTTCATTTTAGTGAAAGTATTGTTAATTAAGATAGATATAATCAATAATAGAAATAACTTGCCTAAGTAATTTTTCATTACTTAAATTTAAATAATGAAAAATATAATCAACCCGTGAGCCCCACACCAAGAGACTATAGACAACATTTGAATAATCCCTTCCTTGCCCCCATAATCAATACTACCCAATAATACCTTTCTACTGAGTTGATTATGGAATTAATCTTATTAAAATCTAAGCTACACCGTGTACACACAACCCATGCAGAGCTTGAGTATGAAGGCTCCTGTGCGATTGATCAGCATTTACTTAAAAGCGCCCATATTCGTGAGTATGAAAAGCTACATATCTATAATCTTGATAATGGAGAACGCTTCTCTACCTATGCTATTTTGGCTGAGGCCAACTCTGGCATTATCTCCATCAATGGTGCAGCGGCACATAAGGCTAAACCTGGTGACCGTCTCATTATCTGTACCTATGCCCATTTTACTGAGCAAGAAGCTGACAAGTTTAAGCCACAATTAGTCTATGTTAATAGTGATAATGAAATCACTCATACATCAAATCTCATTCCACAACAAAATGCTTAATCATAGAAACTAACAGGTAAAAATAATGAGTAAATTCTGGAGCCAACGTACACTAGAGCTTGATCCTTATACCCCTGGTGAACAACCCAAAGACAACCAGTACATCAAGCTGAATACCAATGAGAACCCCTATCCACCCTCTCAAAAAGTACAACAAGCAATTATTGATGCTAGCAACGACCAACTACGACTCTACTCTGACCCAAATTCGACTGACCTTAAACAGAGTATTGCAGATTATTACCATGTCGATACCAAGCAGGTATTTGTTGGTAATGGTTCTGATGAAGTCCTTGCTCATGCCTTTGTTGCTTTGCTAAAACAGGATGACCCATTACTTTTCCCTGATATCAGCTATAGCTTTTATCCTGTTTACTGTCAGCTATTTGGCATTCAATCCCAGAAGATCCCCTTAGATAAAGATTTTTCTATTCAAATCAGCAACTATGCTATTAAGAACGGTGGTATTATTTTCCCAAATCCTAATGCTCCCACAGGCAAGGCTTTGGGCTTAAATTCTATTGAAAAAATGCTGGATCATAACAAAGATTCTGTCGTTGTTATCGATGAGGCTTATGTCGATTTTGGTGCTGAAAGTGCGATTGCACTAGTGGATCAATACCCCAACTTATTAGTCATTCAAACACTCTCAAAATCACGCTCTTTAGCAGGGCTTCGTGTCGGTTTTGCGGTAGGTCATGCAGACTTAATTGAAGGCTTAGAGCGAGTAAAAAACTCTTTTAACTCCTATCCTTTGGCAACTAACGCTATTGCTGGAGCAGTGGCTTCAATGCAAGATACCGAAGCTTTTGAGGAAAATTGCCAAAAGATTATTAATACTCGTGAGTACACACAAATAGCACTTAAAAAGCTGGGCTTTCAGACACTAGATTCCCGTGCTAACTTTATCTTTGCAAAACCACCACAAGGCTATTCTGCCGAATCTCTCTATCTTAATTTGAAAAAGAAAAATATTTTGGTGCGTTATTTTAAAATAGCACGGATTAATCAATTTTTACGGATAACGATTGGTACCGATCAAGAAATGGATCATTTAATTGAGGCTTTAGGAGAGTTACTTAATAAAACGATTAGCTCATAGATTTGTTATTGTTTATCTCATAACAACTCATCAGCCTATCACTCCAACTCAAAATGATAACAACAGCATTATCCCAGTATATTGCTGAAATCCATCCTTATGGATTATTTCATGGTGAAAAAACTGATTCAAGCCAGTATCGAAAGCCTTGTTTCCTTCTATTCATCAGTATTTTTAGACTACTTTTAATACAAACTTGTACAAAATCTTAACGCTTCTAAGGCTCAGACTAAATAAACACATTGCTGAACCCACAAATTCGAGTACAATCAATATACTGATTTATTAGGAGTTTTAATAGTGACATTTTCCCACAGACTAATTATTTTTCTCATCATGACCATTAGTTTAACTAATGTTGCTAGTGCAGGTCATTTCCCCCTAGGAATCAATACAAATGAAGTAATGCAGGTCGACTCCAGTGCACCTTTTGTTAATATTTTCAAAATGTCACTGCCTTTTGATGAAGCCGCTACCATTCATGAAACTGATAAAAATAGTCCTATGCTGACTCGTGGTTCTATTTCTTATGATCATAACGGCTGGCCACGCAACCTTAATGGCGGACAAGCAGGAACTGCCCTCATTCATTGGTTACCCGTTAATTCATTACCCAATGGTCATTACACTGTGTTATACGATGGTGAAGGCACTCTACGCTATGGCGATGATGCTACTGTGATTTCAAGCACTTCTGGTAAAGACGTTATTAAAATCATAGCAGGAGCTGATAAGTTTCTTAAAGTGACCTTGATGATCACTAAAAGTAATCCACAAAACTATCTCCGTAATATCCGCGTACTAATGCCGGGAGGAATCTGTGCTAACAATCCTTTCAAACGAGTGGGTAGTGCCAGAGAGTGCCGAGGCAACTATCAATCCTTTGAACAACACCATGAGCAAATTGTTTTTAATCCTGACTACTTAGCTTTTATGAAGGATTTTAATACTATTCGCTTTATGAATATGTCAGGCATTACGCGTAACCCACTCACATCATGGGCACAAATGCCACATCTTGATGAAGCTACATGGGCTGGTCGAGAAGGTCGACGAGGTGCTCCACTAGAGATTATGGTTAAACTGGCGAATAAACTTAATCGTAATGCATGGTTTAATATTCCTGAGCGTGCTAATGATGATCTTGTGCGCCGCTATGCTCAATATGTAAAGAAGAACTTACGCCCTCATTTAAAAGTTTATATTGAATATACCAATGAGGCATGGAATCCTCGCTTTACCGCTGCTCGTTATGTTCGTAGCAAGGGCGTACAACAAGGCTATGGTCAAGATCATAATGCAGGGCATCGCTATTATAGTGTACGTGCTGGACAGGTTATGCGGATTTGGAAACAAGTTTTTGGACGCTCGAATCAACTCACTAGAGTCTTAGGTGCATGGAGTGCCAACCCTAAACTAACAAAGCAATTCTTAGAATATCCCAATGTTGTACAAAACTTTGATGCGGTGGCGATTGCACCCTATTTCTTTGTTCATTACAAAGTAGAATCTCAGGTTAATAGTGTACCTAGTGTCTTTAAGCTTTTAGAGGATGATGTTAATCCTTACTCATTGAATAATGTTAAGAAAATGATCGAGAAACAACGCACAGAGGTATCAAAACACCGTTTGAAACTCATTGCTTATGAAGGGGGTCAGCATCTTTATACTCCTAAAAATCGATCATCTAAAGATATCCCTAGCCGTTTTTATATTGGTGCTAATCGAGCGCATCCAATGGAAAAGATGTATATAAAGTTCTTACAGGATTGGAATCAAGCCTCAGGAAGTGGCTTGTTTGCGCTGTTCTCAGCACCTAGAACGTATCAGGTCTATGGTTCATGGGGTCTGAAAGAACACATCAATCAGCCAGACCATCAAGCTCCTAAATATAGAGCAATAAAACGATTCTTCTAATCGTTAAACTTTAAACAACCTGCTCTCACTCAATCGGGTGAGGACAGGCTAGTGAAGTATTAAGCTTTAGCATCACCAACAGCTTCTTCAATGGCTGTCTTCAATGTACCATTTTCATGCATTTCCATAGCAATATCATGCCCACCAATTAACTCACCTTTAATGTAAATCTGTGGGAATGTCGGCCAATCTTGATAACGGGGTAGATTCTGAAAAATTTCAGGGTCTTCAATCACATTGATATACGCAAAAGGCTTACCATAAGACATAAGCACTTGTGCTGTACGACTAGAAAAACCACATTGTGGTAACTTTGGCGTACCTTTCATAAAAACAATGACATCATTCTCTTTCACTGCATTATCGATTCTTTCCATTACGTCCATAATAATATTGCTCACTTTTAATATTAGGTTTTGATTATACTTACCACCATAGTCGCATAGATTGCCAGAGTAGCGCAAATCTACGCATAAAAAATCAGGGACTTTAAGTAACAGCACTTTGCCCTATATCCTAAAAGCCGATATATTCAGGTGCATCACAAAAGGTCGTCACTTATGGAAATCAAAGGTCATCTCAGTAAAATGCAGGCAAGCCTACAAAATCCAGTACAATATTCGCTAGTATTGGATCAACAAGCCTACTCCTTAAATAATGCTATTGGTAAGAAAATAACCATTATATATGATGGTAAAATTCATTGCATTCACTGTGGTCGTGCCACCAAGAAAAGCTATAGCCAAGGTTTTTGTTTCCCCTGTATGCGATCACTAGCCCAATGTGATGTTTGTATTATGAAACCTGAATTATGCCACTACGATAATGGTGACTGTCGTGAGCCAGAATGGGGCGAGAAGTATTGTATGCAGCCGCATACTGTCTACCTTAGCAATACCTCTGATATTAAAGTTGGCATTACCCGCAACGAACAAATCCCAACTCGCTGGATAGATCAAGGCGCAATACAAGCCTTACCCATTATTGAAGTCAAATCTCGCTACCTTTCTGGTCTGATAGAAGTTGAGCTAAAAAATTACTTTGAAGATAAAACACTGTGGCGAAAGATGCTACAAGGTGAGAGCGAAAGCATCGACCTTGCCGCTGAGCGTGATGAAGTCTTTGAAGAAGCTAGTATGGAAATAGAGCAACTGCAAGAGCGTTTTGGTGAAGAGGCGATTGAATTATTAGAATATGAAGATGTTGTTGAGATTAACTATCCTGTAGAGCAGTATCCCAAAACACCTATTGCTCTGAGTTTAGATAAAACACCTTTAGTTGAAGGTATCCTCAAGGGCATTAAAGGACAATACCTTATCTTAGAGACTGGCGTCATTAATCTACGAAAATTTACAGGTTATGAGGTGACTATTCATCTTTCCTAGCATTTCACACACAATACCCTTTAATTTTCTAAACTAATTCACTGTTTCAGTAAAGTCTAGTAGACTCAATAACTCATTTTTTGACCAACTCATATTAAAGGATAAACTGATGAGCGTACTTGTAGGCCGTAGTGCACCAGACTTTACTGCACCCGCTGTTTTAGCCGATGGATCAATTGTTGATGACTTTTCTCTTTCATCTCATATTAAAGGAAAATACGCAGTTATTTTCTTCTACCCATTAGATTTTACTTTCGTATGTCCATCAGAGTTATTAGCTTTTGATCATCGTATTGCTGAGTTTGAAAAACGTGGTGTAGAAGTGATTGGTGTTTCTATTGATTCACATTTTACCCATAACGCATGGCGTAATACTCCAATCAATGACGGCGGTATTGGCGCAGTAAAATACCCTTTAGTTGCTGACATGAATCATGCTATTTGTAAGGCATATGATGTTGAAACGGCAGATGGCAATGTTGCTTATCGTGGTTCATTCCTTATTGACCAGAAAGGTGATGTAAGACATCAAGTGGTTAATGATTTACCTCTAGGTAGAAATGTTGATGAAATGTTGCGTATGGTTGACGCACTATTATTCCACGAAGAGCATGGCGAAGTATGTCCTGCGGGCTGGAAAGATGGCGATGCAGGCATGAAAGATACTCCAGATGGTGTTGCTGAGTATTTATCTGAACATGCAGATAAGCTGTAAGTAATCTAGCTTACTTTGAATACCATCGTTTAGAACTTTCTAAGCGGTGGGTTCAACGACTGACATAAAAAAGAGCCATTCCTTATAGAAAAGGAATGGCTCTTTTTTGGAGCACCTAAACATTAAGTTTAGGAATAATCGGAGTCATTACTCACAGTCACAACCAACGGTAGCAACGCTTACTTTTTGTTTGTTAAGTAAACCTGTTTGAGTTTGAAGTAAGCTATTACCGTTTGCTCTGATCATTACATCTGCATCAACATCAGCAGCAATAACCGCTAAGTTCATGTCTTGCTCATTTAACAAACCTGTTTGTATTTGAGTCGTAATATTTGCATCAGCCGAGATATCAAAATCATTAGCCGCCATTGCAGAAGAAGAAACTGCTAGAACTAAAGAAGCAAGTGCCATTTTTGAAAACATGTTCATAATAAAATATCCATTAGTTAATTAAGTATTTCGTGTGCAAGACCTTGTAACTACTTAGGTATTGCGTGTTGGTGAAATGAATATTATGGACAAATGCTATTAATTTATACCGTACCTAGCATGAGCAATAATTATTTGCTGATCAAGGTCATTAAAGGTATTTTTAGGTGGTATGAAGGGTGGCTATTTTTTATGTAAATTATTCTATGTCAGCGATTGTGATGACTCCGTTGTTTAGATGTTTGATAAGACGATTTTTAATATTCAGCAAGCTTTAGAAAAATTATAATCCGCAACTTATAGACCACAAATATTAATTTTAGTCGGTAAATCACTTTAGTTTTGCTAGAAAAAATGCTAAATTGCATCAAGATTGTTCATTATGAGTGGATTGTAAGTAGCTAATATTAATATACAATAATTAATAGCTAATGTTTTTTATACAATTTTATCGAACTATCTCTATTACTGTGGTCTATAAGTAACAGAACAGCATGACGAAATGCTGTTAAAAACTCGTCGTAACGAGATTAGGTTAATGGGGCTTATTATCTATACCTAAATCAAACTTCATTTGTACTTTTAATTCAATGTGTATTCCTACATAGCTACATGGGTTTGTCTAAAAAAAGACGTATTGGGAACACAATAAAAATATTATTCTAAAGGAAAAACTATGAAAAACTTTATGGTCAAAGGACCAGCGCTTATTCTTCTTGTTTCAATGCTAGGTTTAACAGCATGTTCAACAACGGGCGAGACAGTAACAACAACACCAGTACCAACACCAACTAAGGCAACAACCGTTGTAACAACACCCGCTAAGCCAGTTCCACCCATTAAGGTAACTCCACCCCAAAAGACGACACCCGCTCCATCACCTAAGTATGTAGTACAGCTTATTGCTAGTAAAAATGCGTCTAAAGCCAACACAATTAAGCAAACGTTTAATGCTAAGGGTTATCAAACGTATGTTAGTCCATTAAATGTTAATGGACAGACATTGCATCGTGTACAAGTGGGACCTTATGCATCAGAGAGTGATGCCTATACCGTGTTACAACAAATGCGCCAACATTATGGAACTAACCTTCATGTTCGTAGCGCAGTAGTAAAAACTATCTATGGCTCTTAACAAGACACTTAGACGGGCTTTATAATAGAGCAAAAGCTTGTATTTCAACCCTTAGATCACTCCATTCTATGCTCCTCAATAAAGCAATTTTGGGAGTGATTTAAGGCAAGGTTACTGATATTTTTATTGTAAGAATAATTGATAAGCGGGATTATTCGATTCTTCCTTCCAATCATATTCCAAATTATCCAGCAACTGACGAAATTCGGCTTGTTCTGACTCTTCCACCTGTATTCCTACCAAGACACGCCCAAAATCAGAGCCATGATTCCGATAATGGAATAGGCTAATATTCCAATGATCACCCAAGCTATCCAAAAAGTGTAATAAAGCACCGGGACGTTCAGGAAAAATAAAGCGGTATAACACCTCATTCACTGCACCGTGACCATGCCCACCCACCATATAACGCAGATGAACCTTTGATAATTCATTATCACTAAGATCAAGTGCAGCATAGTTTGCTTCTTTTAGGGACTCTAATAAATTTTCCTTCTCAACATTACCACCTGATAACTTAACACCCGCAAAGACTTGTGCATTTTTATCATCAGCATAACGATAATTAAACTCTGTAATCGCTCGATTGCCTAATGCTTCACAAAAACGCTTAAAGCTACCCGCTTGTTCTGGGATAGTCACAGCCAATAAGGCTTCACGTTGTTCACCTAATTCTGCTCTCTCAGTCACATGACGTAAACGATCAAAATTAATATTTGCACCACTAGTAATAGATATAAGTGTTTGTTCAGTGATTTTATTCTTGGCAATATATTTCTTCATTCCTGCGGTTGCCAATGCACCTGCTGGCTCTAACAATGTTCGTGTATCTTCAAAAACATCTTTAATCGCCGCACAAGTTTCATCCGTTGAAACAAGAATCATTTCATCCACAACATCACGAGCAATTTTAAAAGGACTAGCGCCCACAAGTTTTACCGCTGCACCATCAGCAAAAGTGCCCACTTGTTCTAGTGAAACACGCTTACCCTGTTTGAATGCCTCTGTCATACTCGGAGCTTCTTCATGTTCAACACCAACAATATATGTTGAAGGGCTGAGATACTTTATATAACTCGCCACTCCTGCAATAAGACCACCACCACCCACAGGAATAAAAATGGCATCAATAGGGTCAGGATGTTGGCGTAATAATTCCATACCAATAGTGCCCTGCCCTGCAATAACATTAATATCATCAAAGGGATGAACAAAGGTGTAACCCTCTGATTTAACGAGTTCACAAGCATACTCATAGGCTTCATCATAGGAAGAACCATAGAGAATTGCACGACCACCAAGGGCTTTCACTGCTTCCACTTTAATATCAGGAGTCGTTTGGGGCATCACAATAATTGTTTTGATGTTAAGTCGTGACCCTGCAAGTGCAACACCTTGGGCATGATTTCCCGCAGAAGCTGCAATCACACCTCGTTGTTTTTCTTTATCACTGAGTTGATACATACAATTAAATGCACCACGTAATTTAAAAGAAAAAACACGCTGAAGATCCTCTCGCTTAAAGAAAATTTTATTGTTTAAACGTCGAGATATAGCCTTTGCAGGTTCTAGTGTGGTCTCAACCGCAACATCATAAACACGTGCTGTTAATATCTTTTCTATCAATACTGTATTCATTTCTAAACGATACGCTGAGATAGTCAGCAGTGCAAGAAAGCAATATATGTTTGCGACATTAACTGCTATATTAATTATTATGACTTATATCAATATTTAGATATTTAGAAGTAGGGGCTGAAAATCTAATACATTGAAAAAATAACCATTGGAGGTAGTAAAAATGAAGCGCTATACATTCAAAAAAACATTAACAATAAGCGGCTTGTTCCTTATTGGAATGTCTCAATTTTCTAATACCGCACTCGCCAATTGGAATAGTAGTGGCTGTAATAATTGGCCAGAATGGACACCCATGTATTGGATGGAAAAGATGATGGATGATAGTAATGACTGCGATACGATGCAATCTTACTATCAAGGAGTGAATGCCGCTTATGCTCGCTCTGCTATCCAACAAAACAATGCAAATCAAGGTCGTACAAGTGTGCCCTACTCTGCACTATCGGCGGGTATTAATGGTAATGAGTTATTAAGCCAATATCCTGCCAGTGCTTTTCGTCGCTATCCAATAAAAAAATATCAGAAGAAGTCATCTCAATATGGCTATCCAATGGCTATGCCAATGAATCAATATGGTAGAGGAGGCTTTCCTATGATGGGACAAGACTTTAACCCAATGGGTTCTCGTACAGGCTTTGGCTCTGGGATACCAATGGCTAATTTTGGATCACCAATGAATCCTATGGGTGGTTCTAAAATGCCAATGGGTAATTTTGGATCACCGATGAGTTCTATGGGTGGTTCTGGAATGCCAATGGGTAATTTTGGTTCACCGATGAGTCCTATGGGTGGCTTTGGCTCACCAATGAGTCCTATGGGAATGGGCGGTTTTGGATCGCCATTCTTTTAACCAAATTTAATCCCTACAGCAAAGCCAGCAACAGAGCTCAAGCCTTTACTAGAGATGTGACTGAGGCGTTCGGTTAGAAAACCACCAAAAGTTTTCATGCTATTGACAATCACCTCAGTCGTGCCTGTTAAATTAACATTGCTCACTTGTGCAAAACCGTAATACTCAGCAACAAAGAGCCCTATAATAGCCAAGCCACCAAAAAATAAGGCTATTTTTATCGCTTTTTTAGCGAAATAACCAACAGCGAGACCAATAATAAAAGGTGCGCCAACATTACCCAGTAAAAAGCCTTGTAGTGTTTGTTCTTTATCACCCATGCTGTAGGTTCCTACTATTTATTCAGGTTCTGAGAAACGATGCTCAGTAACATCCCAGTCTGTTTCAGAACAACGTAAAATTAAACAAGAAGGACCGCCACGAGTACGTGTTTTTCCCGCTGCTCCAGGGTTAATAACCCAAGGTATTTGTTCTTTATCGACCAGCATTTTATGGGTATGCCCATAAACGATCACCCTAGCATCTGGATAAGATGTACGCATAGATTTATGACAAGGTGAGCTCATTCCATGCAAATGCCCATGCTCTATAGCAATCCTGCCACCTGGCACTTCAATATCAAGCTGTTTTGCTACATTAGGATGTAGGTAATCATCATTATTACCAGCAACCGCATAAACCTTCCCTGTTTTAGGCTTTAACGCTGCTAATATATTGTCACCACAAATATCACCTGCATGAATAGCAATGTCACATTCATCAACAAGTTGAAGAATGCGCGCATCAACATGAGCATGGGTGTCGGAGAGAATAGCAATAGATAGTGTCATTATTTTGATACTTTTAAGTTAGTTGAATATAGTATTATCTTATATTTATCGTATCAGGTGGATAATACAAGATCATCACCAAGTCACCTAATAAACTGAACAATATTGAGACCTTTACATGAGTAAAGAGCGGCTTTCTTGTATACTAAGAACCTCTTTTAATTATCTTGGTTTCATTTTATGCGCGTCTTATTTATTTTCATTCTGCTTGCAGTCAGCTTCTTTATTGTAAGATCAATTAAAAACAAGCTGGACAATAATAAACAATTAGGTTCGAATCAACCTCAAAATAATAAACAGCTAATTCTCAAATGCAGGGTATGTGGTCTACACATCCCAGAGAATGAGGCGATTCGGCAGGGGGAACAAGTATTTTGCAGTCTCGATCATGCCAAGGAACATCTCGAATAAGCCATGACGTAGAACCTGTTGCTTTTTTTAGCACGGGCAGCGCACCATGGGCACAGTTACAATTTTACAATATTTATCGCTTAGTACTTGCTGGTGCTTTGTTAATGGTAGGGTTAACTGAGCATTTATTACCAGAATCACTTATTCTTAATAATAAATTATACAGTGATGTTATTGCAATATTTACCGTCATTGTCATTATTGAAAATATTGCAGGTTACCTGCAATGGCCAGACTACGCAAAACAAATCTACCTATTATCCATCACCGATATTGCTTCTTTATTATTAATTATTTATGCCAGCGGTGGTGTTAGCTTTGGAATAGGAATTTTATTGGTTATTCCCGTTATTATTCCCAATTTATTTCGACCAGGTCACTTATCACTACTGCTTGCAGCAGTCACGGTGATAGCCCTCTTTACTGTAGAAGTATTATCCCATCAAGAAGCTTTACGACCTATTCAGATGGCAACATTGACCGTTTTATCCTTCTTTCTCTTAATTAGCTCATGGATTACGAGTAACTGGGCAGGCAATGTACAACGTACTGCCAAGCTTGCTAAGCGCCAAGGCATGGATCTGGTCAATATGTCACAGGTTAATCAGGCCGTTTTAGATCAATTACAAATGGGCGTTATCGTTATGGGGCAAGATAGCCATATCGATCATATGAATAATACGGCATTTGAAATGCTAGGTAGCCCAAAAAAATGGCATAACCGCTCGCTCAAAAGCTTTGCTCCAGAGCTGGATAAATGGTATTCCTACTGGCTTAAAAATCATCAGCATAAAATATCCAGCTACGACTTTAATCACCAAGAAGTCATGGCAATGCGTGCACGGTTTGTAAAAATGGGTGCGCGTGTCAATGGTACCGTATTGATTTACTTACTCGATACTCATGAAGAAGGTGAAAAACTACAAGATCTTAAACTGGCATCACTAGGACAACTTACCGCAAGTATTGCGCATGAGATTCGTAACCCATTAGGTGCAATCAGCCATGCAGCACAATTATTAACAGAGTCAGATAGCTTAAACTCTGCAGATACTCGTCTTTCACAAATTATCATCACCAATTCAAAGCGTATGGATGGCATTATTGATACCATTTTAAATCTCTCACGACGCAAGAATCCTACCCGAGAAGCAATTCACTTAAAGAGCTGGTTAAATGAATTTTTTGATGATTTTATCGAACATACTAAGCTCACAAAAAAACAGTTAAGCTTAGTCATCGAACCCAGCGATTTAGAAATTCGTTTTGATTCTGGTCATTTACACCAAATTGTCTCTAATTTATGTCACAACGCAGTAAGGTATGCAAAAAAGGATTCCAGTAAACTCAGTTTATTTATCCAAGTAGGTATTCCTAATCACACTAAAAATGTTGTGATGAATGTCATTGATAATGGTGATGGTGTGCCTCCAGATTTAACCAGTCGACTTTTTGAACCCTTTAATACCACAAGTACGACAGGCACAGGGCTTGGCTTGTTTATGTGCCGTGAACTGAGTCAAGCCAATGGCTCTAAATTGGAGTACATTAAGCTAACTAATAAGGGAAGTTGCTTTAGGCTGAGTTTTGCCAATCGATAACTAGCAGTATAATAATAATAATAGAAATAAAATACTATGAGCAAACAAAGCGTACTTATTGTTGATGATGAACCTGATATTCGTGAATTATTAGAAATTACATTATTGCGAATGGGGTTAATAACCTATAGTGCTATCAATGTAGAAGAAGCTATTCTTAGCCTGCAACAAAATAAACCCGATTTATGCCTAACGGATATGAAATTACCCGATGGTACAGGGATTGATATTGTTCGTTATATTAATAATAAAATGCCTCATGTTCCCGTTGCTGTTATTACCGCATTTGGCAGTATGGATACGGCTGTCTCTGCATTAAAATCAGGTGCTTATGATTTTGTTTCTAAGCCTGTTGACCTGAAAAAATTACGAGAATTAATTGCTACTGCTTTAGAACACTCTAAGAAAAACTCTCAGGCTAAGCCAGCGACTAAGCTCAGCACGCCGAGACACCTAGCGAATAATCCATTAATTTTTGGTAGCTCAGCACCGATTACTCAGCTATTGAGTACGATCAACAAACTCGGCAAAAGCCATGCACCTGTTTATATTAATGGTGAATCTGGCAGTGGTAAGGAGCTTGTTGCTAAAAGCATTCATATGAGCGGTCCACACAAAGGCGCTCCCTTTATTCCTGTTAACTGTGGAGCGATCCCTGAAAATTTAGTAGAAAGTGAATTTTTTGGTCATATTAAGGGCAGTTTTTCTGGGGCTATTGCAGATAAAAAAGGTCTCTTTGAAGCAGCCAATGGTGGCACACTATTTCTTGATGAAGTGGCTGACCTGCCTTTAGAAATGCAGGTAAAATTATTACGTGCCATTCAAGAACATGCTGTTAAACCTGTCGGTGGGGTTCAAGAAATAGCCGTTAATGTGAGAATCCTTAGTGCAACCCATAAAAGTTTAGAAGATGAGGTGCTTCATCAGCGTTTTCGTGAAGACCTTTATTATCGATTAAATGTCATAAAACTAGAAGTTCCACCACTACGTGTTCGTGGTGATGACATTATGTTATTAGCTCATAAATTCTTAGACGACATTGCCTCACGCTGGGGGCTAGATAACCCACAGCTCAGTACTGAAGCAAAAGACGCACTATTAAATTATAGTTTTCCTGGTAATGTACGAGAGTTAATTAATATTTTAGAACGTGCTTGTACCTTGAGTGATAATGGAATTATTACCATTAAAGATTTACAACTCCCTGCAATTAGAACTTCTATAGAACCCAATATTACTGAACCGACTAAAAGAGCACCACTAGAAATACCTAGCTGGGAAAAAGGCTCTTATAGTGCAAAAGATGAACGTAACGTTATTTCTCAGACCTTAGAGCAGACTCAGTGGAATCGTACAAAAGCAGCCGAAGTACTGGGCATGACACTGCGTCAGTTACGTTATCGGATTAAGAAGTATAAATTGGATGTTAGTGATCATTTGTTTTAGGTGATGGCTCAGTCATATCGGTACTGCTAAGGCATTTGAAAATTAAAAAAGTCACAGTGAAGCGAACTTAAAAGCACAGTGACTGACACCTCTCTCTTAAATCAAGTTGCAGGCTTACTCATTATCTGAAACTATAGGCACAGACATCCTTCGGCTTCCCCAACAACTCCAAGAGACTATCGTGTACGATTATATTGACACCCAAGAGCAACTGACCCTTTTTGTTAAAAAGGCTTTACAATATGATTGGATTGCGATTGATACAGAGTTTATTCGTGAAAAAACTTATTTTTCTGACTTATCACTAATCCAAATTGCCACTGAATCCCAGCTTGCTTGTATTGATCCCTTAGCAATTGATGATATTTCAGTATTAAAAGATTTATTATTAAACCCTAAAATTACCAAAGTACTCCATGCAGCACACCAAGATCAGGAGATTTTTTATAATATTTTTGGTGAAGTTCCAGCGCCTATTTTTGATACCCAGCCAGCAGCGGCTGTTTTAGGTATTGGTGAACAGGTGGGTTATGCCAAATTAATAGAAAATATTCTTGGTATTAGTCTAGAAAAAACCCAATCTCGCACAGATTGGACACGTCGCCCATTAAGTGCAAAGCAACTAGATTATGCCATTGATGATGTGCGTTATTTACGTGAAGCTTATCCTCTTATTATTGCCAAGCTAAAACAGCAACAACGTTTGGACTGGCTTAGTGCTGACTTTGAATATTATACTCAAGCAGAGACTTTTGACCCTAAACCACAACTCATGTGGCACAAAGTAAAGGGGCATCAACGCTTAAAACCTCGTACATTGACAATAGTACGTGATTTAGCTGCATGGCGTGAACACCAAGCAATTAAAAGTAATCGTCCACGACGTTGGATTATGTCTGATAATGTGATTATAGACTTAGCAATACAACAGCCTAATAGTGTTGATGATATTAAAACAATGCGAGGAGCCAATAAACAGCATCAACACCATGCTGCAACATGGTTTGCAATGATTCAATCCGTGAATGCAATGAAAGAGAATGAGCTATTAACACTACCTAAGTTCACTAAAGTCTCTAAAAGCCAAGCCACAGTCATTGATTTACTGATGGTTGCTGTTAAAGAACAAGCGAGAATTCATCAAATTTCACCTGCCTTAATTACTAGCCGTAAAAAACTGGAAAAAATGCTCCTTGATAAAGAAACTCAATTACCTAATGATTGGCGCGGTAAGTTAGTTAATCAAACACTTAGTGATTTATTACAAGGTAAAAAACATTTTTCTATTGAGAATCAATCCACAGTACGCATAAAATAGTGATGAATAGCGTATAATTACGCTATCTTTTAGACTCCAAGCTATCACTTCGCTTTATAACTGAGTAAATACTATGTCCAATGGCAGGTCAGCAACAATTGAACGAGATACACTAGAAACCCAAGTTCGGGTGCGAATTGAACTTGATGGCATGGGCACCTCTCGCTTTAAAACAGGTGTACACTTTTTGGAGCACATGCTAGATCAAGTATCACGTCATGGCTTAATTGATATTGATATTGATGCAACAGGTGATCATCACATCGATAATCACCACTTAGTAGAAGACATTGGCATTACACTCGGTATGGCATTTAAAAAAGCGGTGGGTGATAAAATGGGCATTGTTCGTTATGGTCATGCTTATGTGCCTTTAGATGAAGCTTTATCTCGTGTCGTTATTGATTTCTCAGGTCGTCCAGGCTTAGAGCATAATGTTGATTATCCTCGTGCCTCTATTGGTAGCTTTGAAACGGATTTATTCTATGAATTCTTCCAAGGCTTTACCAACCATGCAGGTGTGACTTTGCATATTGATTGCTTGCGTGGGCGTAACTCTCACCATATTGCTGAAACCGTCTTTAAAGCCTTTGGGCGCGCATTGCGTATGGCTCTCAGCACCGATAATCGTAGTGAAGATATGATTCCTTCGACTAAAGGTAGCTTATAAGCCATGTCTCAAATTGCAATTATTGATTATGGCATGGGCAATTTACGCTCAGTTTACCAAGCCTTAGAGCATGTCTCTGATGATACAACAACCATTACGGTAACCGCCGATAAACAAACCATTTTAGATGCTGATCGTATTGTCTTCCCTGGTCAGGGCGCGGCACGTGATTGTATGCGTGAGCTAAAGAATCATGATCTATTAGAGATTATTCCTCAAGTTGCTAAAGAAAAACCCTTCCTAGGTATTTGTATGGGAATGCAGGTATTGATGGAACGTAGTGCAGAAAATGACGGTATTAATTGCCTTGGAATCTATCGTGGTTCAGTCAATAATTTTGCCCAAGTACATGCTCAACGCGAGGATCAAAGGGAACGCCTTAAAATTCCACAAATGGGCTGGAACCAAATCAATCAATGTACTGACCACCCCTTATGGCATGACATTGAAAATAATACACGTTTTTACTTTGTTCATAGTTATTATGTCCAACCTAAAGACTCAAGTCTCTGTACTGGCATGACGGATTATGGCTTAGATTATGCCTCCGCCATCGCACAAGATACTATATTTGCCATCCAAGCTCATCCTGAAAAAAGTTCAGATGATGGGTTGCAATTACTCAAAAACTTTACCCAATGGGATGGAGCTTAGCTCATGCTTTTTATACCTGCAATTGATCTAAAAGATGGTCAATGTGTGCGTCTACGTCAAGGACGCATGAATGAAACCACCGTTTTTTCAAATAGCCCTATCGAAATGGCACAACAATGGGTTGATGAAGGCGCTCGGCGCTTACACTTAGTTGACCTAAATGGTGCTTTTGAAGGCAAACCCATCAATGGTGAAGTGATTGAAGCCATTGCTCGCAAGTTTCCTAATATCCCCGTACAAATTGGTGGTGGTATTCGTGATGCGGCAACGGTACAAAGCTATTTAGATGCAGGAGTTGAATTCTGTATTATTGGTACAAAAGCTGTTGAAGATCCTGATTTTGTTATTGATCTTTGTAAGCAATTTCCTGATCATATTATTGTCGGTATTGATGCTAAAGATGGCATGGTCGCCACCGAAGGCTGGGCAGAGGTATCCAGTGTTTCCGCCATTGAATTAGCACAAAAATTTGAACAAGCAGGTGTTAGTGCCATTGTTTATACCGATATTGCGCGTGATGGCATGATGCAAGGTTTAAATCTTAACGCCACAGTAGAGCTAGCCAATAGTATTAATATACCCGTCATTGCTTCTGGTGGAATGACGAATATGGAAGATGTCACTACCGTAACAGCTGAGCAAGACAGCGGTATTATGGGTGCAATTCTTGGGCGTTCAATTTACGAAGGCACGATTAGCTTAGCAGATGCACAGCGTCATGCTGATGAACTTGCTATTCAAAAAGAGGCATAAACATGGCACTGGCAAAACGTATTATCCCCTGTTTAGACGTTGATAATGGACGTGTTGTTAAGGGGGTTAACTTTGTTGATATTCGTGATGCAGGAAATCCTGTTGAAGTCGCTGCCAAATATAATGCAGCAGGTGCAGATGAGATTACCTTTTTAGATATTACTGCTAGCTCTGATAATCGTGAAACCATTTACTCGGTTGTCGAAGAAGTTGCCTCACAGGTCTTTATTCCACTGACAGTCGGTGGTGGTGTACGTAAGGTTGAAGATGTTCGCAGTTTGCTCAATGCAGGTGCTGATAAGGTAGCCATTAATACTGCGGCGGTCTTTACACCTGAGCTAGTCAAAGAAGCCAGCCAGTACTTTGGTTCACAATGTATTGTTGTTGCCATTGATGCAAAACAAGTGAGTGCTGAAGGTGAACAACTAAAATGGAATATTTTCACTCATGGTGGTCGTAAAGATGCAGGTATTGATGCTGTAGAGTGGGCTATTAAAATGGCTGAATACGGCGCAGGTGAGTTACTCGTTACTAGTATGGATCGTGATGGTACCAAGATAGGCTTTAATCTACCACTCACTAAAGCGATTACAGAGGCTGTTAATATTCCAGTCATTGCCTCAGGAGGTGTCGGAAATTTACAGCATCTTGCTGATGGTGTACTCAAAGGTGGAGCTGATGCTGTGTTAGCGGCGAGTATTTTTCATTTTGGAGAATATACCGTTGCTGAGGCAAAACAATACATGGCAGATCAGGGTATTGAAGTACGTTTATAATGCCATATAGAATAAGATACTGAAATCATGAATAAAGAAAACATACTGTCACAAGTCGCTGATGTATTAGAGTCACGCAAGTCAAGTGCTAGTGATAGCTCTTATGTCGCCTCTTTATATCACAAAGGTGAAGATGCTATTCTCAAGAAAATTGGTGAAGAAGCGACTGAAACGGTGATGGCAGCAAAAGATGGTGTCGATGATAAAATCATTTATGAAGTTGCTGATTTGTGGTTTCACTGTTTAGTATTACTTGCTAGTAGAGACTTACATCCTGATGCTGTTTTAGCTGAGCTAGGACGACGCTTTGGAACTTCTGGATTAGAAGAAAAAGCCAGTAGAACAAAATAGTAGCACTATTGGGCTTTGTCACTGACTTATAATCAAGGACAACATTTATATTACTAACATTATCTTTTTTAGTCTTTATAATAGCCCATAGATAATTTAAAAACTTATGGAGAACCCACATGGGATTTAGCGGAATTAGCCCTTGGTCATTATTGTTGATCTTAGTTATTGTATTAGTATTATTTGGTACAAAACGTTTGCGTAATGCTGGCGGAGACTTGGGTAGCGCAATAAAAAACTTCAAAAAATCAATGTCTGATGCAAAAACTGAAGCTTCGGGTGCAACAGAGACTAAGCAAGTTGATAATAAAGACAGTAACATCGTTGATAGTGAAGCGACTGTTAAAAAAGATAAAGTCTCATAATTTACTGGATACCCCTTTATGTTTGAGTCTGGCTTTTTAGAAATACTTGTCATTGGAGTCATTGCTTTATTAGTGGTAGGACCTGAGCGTCTGCCAGGAATTGCCCGTAAAGTCGGTGGCTTTGTGGGTAAAGCTCGTGCTTTTATTAATACGACTAAGGCTGATATTGCAAAAGAAATTCAAGCTGAAGAAATGAAAGCAATGCTCACTAAACAAGAAGATACTATTAATGAGCTAAAAGATATGATGCAGGATGCACAAGGTAAAGTGCAGGACAGCGTACAATCTTTAGATGAAAACCTGCTAGAAAAAACGGGATTTAATACGGCAAGTGAAGCCGTTAATGATGAAAAACCCAAAGTCATACCCACTCAACAAGAAGATAGTATTCATCAGTTAAAAAGTATGATGCAAGACCCCCCCAGCAAAGAACAAGACAGTAAACCATCATTGAATGAAAATTTTCTAGAAAAAACAGGTTCTAGCACAGCAAGTAAAACCCCTAATGATGAAAAGTTAAAAGCTAAAACGGTAGATAACAACACCTCAATAGACAAAAAAACCAAAGTAACCATAGATGACAAAACCGACGGATAAGAAAATAGGTGACATGGGCTTTCTTGCACATCTCATTGAGTTACGTGATCGATTATTACGTTTAGTATTGGTTATTGGCGTAATTTTTATTGTGCTATTCCCTTTTGCTCAAGACCTTTATCAATGGCTTGCTGCTCCTGTTTTAAATCATGCACAAAGTAATGGAATGATTTCTACAGGACCTATTGCTCCTGTTTTTGTCCCTTATAAAGTGGCGCTATTAACCGCTTTTCTTGTTGCCTTGCCTTATGTTTTTTATCAGCTCTGGTCTTTTGTTGCACCAGGTCTTTATAAACATGAAAAGCGTTTGATTGTTCCCCTGCTTTCTTCTAGTGTTTTTCTCTTCTATCTCGGCATTGCCTTTGCCTATTTTTTATTGCTCCCAATGATCTTTAAGGTTGTTGCGGTGATGACACCTGCAGGTGTCACAGCAATGCCAGATATTAGTGAGTATCTAGATTTTGTTATGATGATATTCATTGCCTTTGGTTTTGGCTTTGAAATGCCGATTGCTACTATTTTAATTATTAGCACGGGTATGATATCTGCTAAGGATTTAGGCAAAAAGCGCCCTTATATTGTTGTTGGTGCATTTATTGTTGGAATGCTACTCACACCACCCGATATTATCTCTCAGATCATGTTAGCTATTCCTATGTGGCTACTGTTTGAAATTGGTTTATTTGCTAGTCGTTTCTTTAAAAGTGAACTAAAACAAGCTCGCCATGCTAAAGATAAAATGGATGGCTATGACGATGATGAGATCGAGAAAAGAAATATTAGCTCTAAAGTCGCCGCAGGCAGTGCCGCCGCAACAACAGCCGCTGTAGCACCCATGTGGGAAGATGATGATTACACCTACGATGACGATGATGATGTTAATCTCGATGGTGATGATGATGACGATAAGAAAGAACCTGAGCACATTCATGACTCAGAAGAAGATTTCAACTTTGATGATGAAGATTTTAAAGAAATGACAGATGAAGAGTTTGATGCTGAGTTTGATCGTATTGATGCTGAGGAAAAGCAGGAAATTGCACAAGAGGAAGAAGCATTACGTCAAGCAGCAGAAGCCGCTAAACTTGAAGAAGAACAGAGTAAGAAAGATAAAGATAGCTAAGGGCTGAGGGTGCAATAGTACCCAAACTCACTTGTCTTTTTCTTCTGATTGAGTGCTCTTGGATCGTTGCGTAGTATGACTATGTGCCTTCTGATAGCACCTAATCAAAACAAAATGCTCTGTTATCATTTTGGGTTTTGGGCATCAGCCCTAAGTCATTACCTTCAGACACAAAAAAGACGGCTTTAAAGCCGTCTTTTTTGTTACTAGGAGGAAGTATCAAACTTTAATTAACTCACTCGCAGTAGCCTCTAGCAAACTCAAGTAACTCTTCCATTGCTGGTGCACGGAATCTATTACGTTGGCGAACAAAAGAGAAGTTACGCTGGATTTTAGGTGATAGTGGAATGGCCACTAAAGTACCGAGCTTTAATTCTTTACTCACACTCACTTCTGATAAGATCGAAATCCCCATTCCTGCTTCAACAGCACCTTTGATTGACTCTGGGCTACCTAGCTCTAAAGTATTAATCACTGATTGGCGCTCTAAGCCTGCTGATTTTAATTTAGCAGCAATCACTTCACGTGTACCAGAACCTGTTTCTCGACAAATAAATGGGTATTGAACAATATCTTTTAATGATAATTTTTTACGTTTAGATAATGGGTGATTCGTTGGCACAATAGCAACAAGCTGATCTTTTCGACAAATATCAACTTGTAAATTCTTATTACTCACAGTACCTTCAACAACACCAAGATCAATCGTATTACTCTCAATCATTGAGACGATTCCTTCAGTATTATTCACCTGTAAACGTATCTTCACATCAGGATTTTTCTTTTTAAAATCACCAAGTAATGCAGGAAGCATATACTCTGCAACAGTCGTACTTGCACCAATGATTAAAGAACCTCGGATATCTCCCGTAATCTCTCGAATCGCATTTTCCATTTCTGCATACTGTTCAAATATATTTTCAGTATATTTATAGGCGCGCTTGCCTGCATCCGTTAAAGTCACTCGATTATGAGCACGATTAAATAATCGTGTATCAAACTGTTCCTCTAATTGACGTACTTGAAATGTTACTGCAGGTTGGGTCATATGTAACATATCAGCAGCTTTAGTAAAGCTTAAAAGCTTAGCGACTGTATGAAAAACCTGTAATCTTCTATCAGACATTTGTCCACCTAATTCCTTTATGTTTTGTATTGTTATTACATCCATGTAACTTCGTGCTAACAAGGCTACAGACTACTTTTTTATAAAAAAATAGACGCAAACAGACCAAGAACCTCTGAATAAATAAAATTAAGTACCGCTATTGATAAATGAACACTCATCAAGCATAGGTAATCCGTATAATTATTATTCATAATAATACCTTTTAGACAGACTTAATTCATTGCACCTATACTATCTATCATACAATCTTATTAATACAATTACCTATATACAGTTGTATTCTATTGTAAAATGTATTATATGGATGACCAGAGGTTGCATCATGAATCATGTTGGTACTGGATTTTAGTATCCCTATAACGTAACACTCGTTTGGAAATACTTATATATATTGACTAATACTAGGCTATCTGACAATAAAATGTTACTTTTTTCTATAGACAACAACAACTAATATTAGCACTCTTTATACTAACCCCTTTTATTATAGAAAAAAAGACTTTGATTAAATTTGTATCAATAAATAATATATCAACCTATTTAAAAGAAGTGCTAGCAATAAAATGACAAGTAATGAGTGACTCATTATTTTCAGTAATTGTTGTTTTATTCGCAGTGAAAATAACAAGACAAATGACAGCTTATTGGTACTGATATTTTAAGCAGACCAATAGACCTAAGATAAAGACCACATAGCATAAATTATTCTTAAATAATTGTTTTTAATAATATAAAAAATATTAATAGCCAATAAAGTCATCAATACGCTCATTAAGCTATTCATAAAATAAGAGAATGAAAAAATGATAATAGCTTGCCTTACTATAGGTTATTATCACGACACTAATATCCGCCTTAATCTGCCTTTCTACACCGATAATGACGACTCATTTCATCATTATCTAAGTGATAGCTTTTATCATTTATGGGGTATTTTTATGAGATATTGAGCCAATCCATGAGCTAATAAGCTTGCCAGAATGATAAAGCTAATGAGCTAAAGCTCGACCTATTTTTATTCATTTTATAAAAGCTAGTTTGCTAATCTCAGGCAAAATCAGGTCAGAATAATCACTTTAGGTGCTGACTATCTATAAAATTTAATACCGTTTTATCTTGCAATAATGCTTCAAGAAAATGTTTAACTTCAGCAGCTCCCTAGATTTTAGCTTAGACGTTGATGGCAGACTTTCTCTAAAAAAGAGTCAATATGCCTTAATTTTAGAGATTTCTGTTATGTGGACTACTCAATTAATAGTGGGAATGGCTCAACGGGTGAAAGCGTTAGTTATTTAGAATCTTCATTTTTATTATTCACTTCACGCCCAGGAATTAAGGGGTCATCATCATCCATAAGAATACGGTGAGCAGGGCTATCAAGGTCATCATACTGACCTGAATTAATACTCATAATAAAGGCAACCACAACAATGAGCATGACTAAAGCCCCTATCAATATTAGTAAAAATAGTGCATTCATTGATTAATCCTCTCGTAAACGTAGTGAATTTAATACAACAACTAAAGAGCTAGCTGACATTCCAATCGCTGCAACCCAAGGTAAAACTAAACCTGCTGCTGCAAGAGGTATCGCTGATACATTATAAATAATCGCCCAGCTAAAGTTTTGTGTAATAATGCGTTTCATTGAACGTGCAGTACGAATCGCCTGAGGAACTTGCAATAGATTCTCAGAAAGTAACACCATATCAGCGCTGGCTTGAGCTAGCTGTGCCCCTTTCCCCATCGCAATAGAAACTTGAGCTTGAGCTAACACGGGAGCATCATTCACACCATCACCCACCATTGCTACAACCTCTCCTGCTTGCTGGTATTGCTTTATCTTCTGTAATTTGCCTTGTGGATTAAGATCACCATAACTTTCATTAATACCGAGCTGTTCTGCTAATGCACTCACTACCGTACAATGATCACCACTCAGGATTGTTGTCTTAATACCAAGATCATGTAATTGTTGGATACACTGTATTGATTCTTTTCGATCGGTATCCTGTAGGTCAAAAGCAGCTAGCCATTCATTTTCACTGGCAAGATAAACCTGTGTACCTGAGAGGTTCTGTAGGGCTTCTGGTCGCTTTCTACCAACAAGATCTTGCACATAATCTAGCTTGCCAATACGATAGCGTATAGCCTCGCTAACAGCTTGCACACCTTGACCTGATACGACAGAGATTTTCGATAAATCGATACGCTCATCACTCAACACGGTGATTGCTTGAGCAATAGGGTGCTCCGAATAGGATTCTAAGGAGGCGGCTAAAGTGAGTAGAACCGATGCATTATTAGGCTGTACTAAACGGGTTTCATTTAAACTTAATTGCCCTAATGTCAACGTGCCTGTTTTATCAAAGACAACATGATCAACTTTAGCTAAGGTTTCAAGAGCATGACCACTAGTGGTTAACATTCCACTAGACGTTAATTTTCCTGTTGCAGCAGTCAATGCAACGGGGGTTGCTAAAGACAAAGCACAAGGACAAGTGACCACTAAGACTGACAAAGTAATCCAAAATGCCTTCTCAATAGAAACACTAAACCCCCAATAAGAAAAGACAGCCACAGCAATAACCAATAAAGCTAAAACAAACCAAACCGCCACTCGATTAGCAAATAATGCTAACTGAGGCTTTTCTGCCTGTGCTTTATCCAGTAAGCGAGTAATTGCTGAGAGTACGGTATTATCTCCGAATTGCTCAACCTGCATCGTCAGAGGGCTTTCTATATTGATACTACCAGCAATTAAGTCAGCACCTTTTTGCTTATCAACGGGGATACTCTCCCCTGTTAGCAACGACTCATTCACACTACTCATACCATCTAAAACAATACCATCAGCAGGAATAGTATCCCCTGCTCTCACTAAAACATGGTCATTTTTTTGTAGCTCACTGGCAGGAATAATTTCTTGCTCACCATTCACTAAACGAATGGCAGTATCTGGCAATAAGCGCACTAAAGCCTCAGCAACCTGCCCCGCTTTATGTCTAGCCTGCATTTCTAAATAGCGCCCCACTAAGAGGAAAAAGGTAAACATATTAACGGAATCAAAGTAGACATCACCCTGACCACTCATTGTTGCCCATAGACTTGCTGTAAATGCGGTTAGAATAGCAATAGACACAGGAACATCCATGCCCACACGACCTTTTTTCAAATCATTCCAAGCCGATTTGAAAAAGAGACTAGAAGCAAATACGACCACAGGCGCAGTCAGCAATAAGCTAACCCAGCGCAAAAAGTGATAAGTATTTTCACGCATCCCCAGTGCATCACCCAAATACAGGGAAATAGCCAACATCATTACTTGCATCATGCCAACACCAGCAATGGCTATACGTTTTAAATTTTTAGCTTTTTCTTTCGACTGCAAGGCTTCCAAGCGACTAGGGTCATAAGGATGGGCGCGATAACCAATATCAGTAATAGCAATAAGCACATCACTGAGTTTGATTTTAGTATTATCCCAAACCAAAGTCGCACGATGGGTGCTATAGTTGACTCTAAAATCAATCACGCCTTCTAACTGCTGTACATGGCGCTCATTAAGCCAAACACAAGCAGCGCACACAATACCTTCAAGGATTAGGGAAGCTTGGTGATGATTAGTATTATCATCAATAGAACTAACAAAACTATCTTGCAATTGTTGGTTATCATAAACCATCAATTGCTCAGGAATTAATACCTCAGGGGTCTCTGCTGACTGTGTACGGTGCTGATAAAAAGTCGTTAAGCCATTATCAACAATGGCTTGAGCTACTGCCGCACAGCCTGAACAGCACATGGGCTGTGCGTATTTATTAATAGTAACGGCAAGATGATAACCCTTGGGAATATCGAGACCACAATGGTAGCAAATCTCCTCAACTTTCTTGGTCATTCTCCTAAACTCTAGCCATTGTAATCAGCATTAAGGTCAGGCTCGCCATCGAAACAAGGACGCTCGACACGTTTACCATCAATCATTTCTGCTACTTCGCTATTACCACGTACTTCATGACGGTCTTTATCACGACGAATAATAATATTCATCTTCCAGCAGCCTGCTTTTTGTAATGCAACAGGTATTGAATAATTACCATTACCTTGACCATTGAGCTGGAAAGTCTGGTCAGCTGACATATCGGAAGAGCGAAGAAACTGTACTTCTATCTTTGCACCCAGTAATGGCGCTGACTCTTTATCACGAAGCACTAAATTAAAGACTGAATCTTTGCTTACCATGGGAGGTGATTTCCAACCCCCCGTCACCTGCCAACCTCTTTTCTTTTGCTCGTTTAGCTGTGCAACATATTGGTCAAATTGCTCTTCTTCATCTTGTAAGTCATAAGAAACATTGCCCGTAAACTTAGACTGTGTTCCTTCGCCAGCATCACTATGCGGCGTTGCTGGCAAGATAGTTTCTGCTAAATCTCCCTCAACACCACTCGTAGCAAAGGTAATAATAATTGAGTCTACTGTTGCAATGGTCAAGAAGAAAACAACGATAACAGCAGGAATCCAATGAATTCCTTTGGCATTATCTTTACCTTCACGATTAATTCGCTCTTTTTTTACACTCGCAATAATACCCAAACCATAAGGAATCATCATATAGAAGGCAAAATGTATGGCGAAAACATCGATTCCAGCCCAATGCATTACTGCTAAAGGTACATAGAGCAACAACATGATTGCCGCTGTCAGCAAGGAAGCAACTTTCGCTTCCCATTTTAACAATTTATGGATAGAGAAAAATAACACAAAGGCAAAAATAGAACCGACACCTAAGGTTGTTAAAAGGCTAAAGTTATTCATTTAATTTATATATCTCATTATATTATCTCACTCTTATCGTGCAATAAATTGCGAGTTGAGCATAATCGGTTCTTTTGACTTACCTTCAGTGGGGGTAAAGATAAACTGTAAATCGATATTATCTTTGTCATCAGCACTCACAACCTTAC
This sequence comes from Thiotrichaceae bacterium, assembly GCA_023144895.1. Lineage (GTDB taxonomy): Bacteria > Pseudomonadota > Gammaproteobacteria > Thiotrichales > Thiotrichaceae > HyVt-477. The sequence continues at coordinate 43,033 of JAGLEV010000051.1, read as the reverse complement.
GAACCTTTGCCATTAGCACTTGAATTTCATCAGGCTTTAAGTCAAATGATTCAATTCTACCCATATCCAACTCTGCATTTTCTAAACCATCAATAGCCACTGTAAACTTTGCTTGATACATCGTCTTATTATGTAGCTTTAACTCATAACGGTTCTGAATACGTCCATCTGACAATCTGACATAGAGTGGACTACGCACTTGATGAATCGAGCCATCAATCATTTTTTGCCCGCTCAGACTCAAGAATAGGAATAATAAAGAACCAATAATAGCAAGACCATAACCGTAGGTACGCAGTTTAAAGAAATGAGTTTTGCCTTTATCTAAACCATTTTCAGACTCATAACGAATCAGTCCACGATCCCAACCACGAACATCCATAATGGTGTCACAAGCATCAACACATAAACCACACTGAATACAGTCGTATTGCATGCCTTCACGAATATCAATTCCTACGGGACAAACCTGCACACAAAGACCACAATCCACACAGTCCCCCACCCCTTTTTCTTGGCGTTGTTCTAGGCTTTTTAATACTTTGATAGGTTTAGCCCGACCTTCTGAACCTTCACCACGCTTATAATCGTAAGTCGGCACTAACGTATCTTTATCAATCATAACACTTTGAAAACGTGCATAAGGACACACATGCTGACACACTTTTTCACGCATTAAACCACCCGTTAAATAGGTGGTTACAAAGAGTACAAAGGTTGCAATATAAGCCGCATTAACCGCCTGACCTGTAAAGAAATCAACCACTAATTGTGGAGCATAAGCATAATAAAGGACAAAGGTTAATCCTGTCCAAAAGGCCATGACTAACCATGCGAGATGTGTTCCACCTCGTTTTAATATTTTTTCTACACCCCAGCTTTGCTTATCTAAACGAATCCGCTTAACTCTATCGCCCTGAATCGTTTTCTCTATCCAACGAAAAGCATCTGTCCATAAAGTCTGGAAGCAAAAATAGCCACAAAATACTCGACCGAGTAGTGCTGTCGAGAAAAATAGCAATACGGCAGCAAGAAAGAGTAAAGCCGCTAGCCAGAAGATTTCATTAGCATGAACCACGAGATCAAAAATATAAAATTTCTGCTCACTAAGATCAAAGAGAATAGCTTGAGAGCTACCAACAGGACGACTCCAAGGAAGCCAAGGTAATATGAAATAAACAGCGTAAGCTAAAACCAGTACGATGCTTTTAAAAGAACGGAAACGCCCTTTAACAGAACGAGGATGAATAGTTACCGCATGTTGGGTAACTACTTTAGTTTGAGTATTTTGCATTATGTACGTCTCGTATTAAAGAAAGTATCAATAACACTTTCTTTATGAAGCCTAAATCAACAGCGGCTGGTTAAAATAACCAGCCGCTGCCATTTAGGGAAAAACGTCTCCCTTGGGGTCTATCTTTTCTTATTCAGCCAGTAACTTAATATAAGCAACTAATACTTTGATTTCATCATCACTTAAACGAGATTCCCATGCAGGCATCTCACGTTGGAAGCCTGATGAAACAACAGCTCTGATCGCTTCAACCTTCTCTTCTGGTGTTTTTGCACCATGAACATCGGCTTGAGTCCAAACCTTATCGGTTAAGTTAGCTGAACCTAAAGCTTTCATCCCTGTTGCATCTGGCATATGGCAACCTGCACAACCCTTGGTAGCAAAAATATCTTTACCTGCAGTGGCAGCATCAGCATTAGCAGGTGTTTCTGATAGGCTCAAAATATAATTTGAGACCTGAGTCAATTCAACACTGGTTAGTGAGTCTTTATGTGCTGGCATATTACCTTTACGACCCTTACGAATCGTCGTTTCCATATCAGCAAGATCACTACCCCATAACCATCCATCATCCACTAGATTAGGATAGAAACCAACAATACCTTCACCGCCTGCTTGATGACAAGGTGCACAGTAATCACCAAAGATAGTCTTACCATAAGCACGAGTAAATTGACTCATGTCTTTATCAGCAGCCATTTTTTCAAAAGATGTTGCTGCGACTTTCTTAACCATTGACTGACGCTTTAATTCAAGCTCATCATTTTGCATTTCATGAGCTAATAGTGCACGAGTATTCCAATGAGTCGTTATTTCTTTACCTGCATCACTTTTATATGTGATTTCTTTAATACCAACAGAAAAGCCTTTATCAAAAAGGTTACTTGGCCAAGAAGGAAACCAAACCCAGTATACTATTGAGAAAACAAATGTGGCATAAAATGCCCACAGCCACCAAGACGGCAATGGATTATTAAACTCACGTAAATCATCGTCCCATACATGACCTGTTGTTTCTACCCCTGTAATGGGGTCCTTAATTATCTTATCATCAGACATAACTATTCTTTTTCACCTTTTTTAAATGAGGCTTTTAAGTTGTCCTCATCATCTAAAAATGGAATATCGCGGTAAGTTTCAAGACGTTCACTGCGCTTTTTACTGCCATACACGTAAATAATGATTGCAACAAAGGTAACAAAAAAGATTACCAAGCCAACACTTTTACTATTCGACAAATCCATAAACCAGTCAACAATACCTTCCATGACTTTCCTCGTTATTCTAAGTAGTGCATAAACGGTGAGACTAAACTAAAACGCTAGTCTCACTCATTTAGCTATTAACGGAACTCGATAAAGTCAGCTTCATCGTGTTTCTTAAAGTCAACCATCGTACCTAATATCTGTAGATAAGCTACGAGAGCATCCATCTCTGACAATATTGATGGATCACCATCAAAGTTACCAGATTTAGCCTGCGCATGAAGATTAGTTTCTGCACGGTTGATATCTAAGAGTTTCGCCACATCAGGACCAAATTGCTTTTCGTTCTTAGCAAACTCTTCTTTTGACAATGAATAAGGTACACCAACCTGCTTCAATGTTTCCATTTTTGCCTGAACATCACTGATATCCAATTTATCCTCAGCTAACCAAGGGTAGTTTGGCATAATTGAACCCTTCATAACACTGATTGGCTTAATTAAATGTTTCACATGCCATGAGCTTGCATACTTACCACCAACACGCGCTAAGTCAGGTCCAGTACGCTTTGACCCCCACTGGAAGGGATGATCATATTGTGACTCTGCTGCCAGTGAGTAATGACCATAGCGAATGGCCTCATCTCTAAAGGGACGAATCATTTGTGAGTGACAGTTATAACAACCTTCACGGGTATAAATATCACGACCTAACTGCTCCAAAGGAGTGTAAGGACGTACTGCATCATGACCCTTCTCATTCTTAACTTGCTCAACAGTACCTTCGATATAATGCAAAGGTACAATCTCAACCAAGCCACCAATACTAATGGCGACCAAAGTTAATATAATTAGCAAGGCGGCATTAGTTTCAATACTTTCGTGTTTCATCAGTAACTCTCCCTTTAAGCCTGAGCCGTTGCATTACTTTTCACTGGCTTATTAGCCTGTGAAATAGTCTTAGTAATATTATAAATCATCACAAGAAGACCTGTTACAAAGAACATACCTGCGATTGCACGTGCAACTAGTGGTCCATGCATAAAGAGTACAGTATCAATAAATGTATATTTCAAGTTACCGTATTCGTCGAATGCACGAAGCATTAAGCCCTGTCCAATACCTGAGACCCAAAGTGCTGTGATGTATAACAAGATACCAATCGTTGCTAAGAAGAAGTGAACATAAACCAACGTCACACTATACAATGTTGTATTCCACACTTTCGGAATCATATGGTAGAAGGAACCAAAGGAAACCATCGCTACCCAACCTAATGCACCTGAGTGTACGTGCCCTACCGTCCAGTCAGTATAATGAGAAAGTGCGTTAACACTCTTCAGTGCCATCATTGGTCCTTCAAAGGTTGACATACCATAGAACGATAATGATGTAATTAAGAACATCATAATAGGATCAGAGCGTAACTTATCCCATGCTCCTGATAGCGTCATAATACCATTGATCATTCCACCCCATGATGGCATCAATAGCAATATTGAGAATGCCGCCGCGAGTGAAGATGTCCAGTCAGGAATGGCAGTCCAATGTAAATGGTGTGTTCCAACCCACATATACATGAAGCTCAATGCCCAAAAGTGAACAATCGATAAACGATAAGAGTAAACAGGACGACCTGCTTGCTTAGGAACAAAGTAATACATCATTCCGAGGAATGCCGCTGTTAAAAAGAAGCCAACAGCGTTATGCCCATACCACCATTGTGTCATTGCATCTTGTGCACCAGCAAATAAGCTATAGGACTTAGTACCAGTGAAACTGACAGGAACAGCAAGATTGTTAAATATGTGTAATAACGCGGTTGCTAAGATAAATGACATAAAGAACCAGTTAGCAACATAGATATGTTGAACCTTTCTTTTTACTAATGTCATGGTATAGATCAGGAAGTAAATAACCCAAACCAGTGTAATCAATATATCAACGTACCACTCTGGCTCAGCATATTCACGAGCCTGTGTGATCCCCATAACATAGCCGATACCACCCAGTGCAATCGCTATATTCCAACCCCAGAAGGTCAGTTCAGGAAGCAACTTACCCCCCCATAATCGGACATGACAAGTACGCTGTACTATATAGAAAGAAGTCGCAAACAGAGCATTACCACCAAAACCGAAGATCACTCCGCTGGTATGTAATGGACGCAAGCGGCCAAACGTAATCTGGGCAATATCAAAATTCAAAAAAGGCCATGCTAGCTCGGAAGCTATATAGGTACCAGCAGTCATTCCTGCTAGACCCCAAAACAATGCCATTATTGCGAATTTTTTAACGATATCATAGTTATACTGCTCTGCTTTAGAGCCCGTGCTATGAGTCATACTATCTATCCTCGAAATCTTCCAATAAAATTCATCTGCTAGGATACACTAATATTAGAAAAAGTTAATACGAATCTTAAGGGTATTAGGTATCAATATTCCTATTAAAATTGATGAGTTGATTTAACAAACCACTTGTCGTTAAGAAGCTACCAGAAAAAATATTTCCAACACTAACGGTAGAACGCCTTATCAATAACCATCATTAGTAACAACATAAAGATATTGTTATTAATTACTTACTGGTCAGAATAAGACTGCCCTCTTGAATCACATAAAAGTCTTCATTCTCAATAGGTCAAATAACCTATGAAATACGACACGGCACAAGTTATACGCAACATAAGCTCAATAAAAAAGCACATTTGATAGAATTTATTGACTTTTTAAACCATTTCGTTAGAAAGAATAATAACTATTTTATGATACACATCACATATTGCCACATTGACACTATGATGAAAATAGAATAATAAGCCTATTTATTTCCCCGCAATCGTCATCTCATCAATCAACATTGAACCCATGCGTGTATTGCCACGAGTATCAATATCATTACCTATTGCAACAATTCCCTTAAATAAACGCTTTAGATTCCCTGCAATAGTCACCTCTTCTACAGGAAACTGAATTTCACCGTTTTCAACCCAGAAGCCAGAAGCACCACGAGAATAATCACCCGTCATAATACTTACACTGCTACCAATAAGCTCTGTCACAAAAAGTCCCGTTCCCATCTTTGCTAATAATTCCGTAAAATTTTCGCCTGTACTTTCTACATTAAGGTTAAAAGTGCCTCCTGCATTAGCCGTTGATTTCAGACCTAATTTACGTGCTGAGTAGCTTCCAAGTAGATAGGTCTGCACAATACCCTCTGTGACTAAGTCCTTATTTTTCAAAGTGACACCTTCACCATCAAATGAAGCACTGCCTGAACCTTGAAGCAAAAAAGGCGTTTCATGTATACGCATAAATTCAGGAAAAACGGGTGTTCCCAAGCTATCTAATAAGAATGTTGCTTTATGGTACAAAGCACTACCACTGACCGCAGAGATGTAGCTAGAAATGAGTGTTTTCGCGATGTTAGGGCTCAATAAAATAGGGGATTTAGTTGTCTCAATCTTACGTGGGTTTAATCGTTCAACCGCTCGCTTTGCGGCTTTTTCACCAATAGTAGCCGCTGCCTCTAGCTTATCTGCCACACGGTGACTGCTATACCAGTGATCACGTTGCATTGCATCATTTTCTTTAGCAATAAAGCTAGCCGATAAACCATGTTGCGAACCTCGACTGACACCAACAAAACCATGACTATTCGCAGCAACACTCACTCCCTTATAAGTTGTCACTCCTGAGCCTTCAGAATTATCAATTTTATTGCTATAGGCTAAGCCTGCAGCTTCACACTCAATCGCTAATTCAATCGCCTGTTCTGCATTAATATCCCAAGGGTGATACAAATCTAAATCAGCAAATTCCGTTGCCATTAGTTCAGCATCTGCCAAGCCAGAAAACTCATCTTCAGCAGTATAACGTGCAATACGACAGGCCGCATCGACTGTATCCTTAATCGCCTGTTCGGTTAAATCAGCAGTACTTGCATGACCTTTTTTCTGTCCAAAGTAAACGGTTAAGCCTAAGCCCTGATCACGGTTGTACTCCAAAGTCTCAACAGCGCCTTTACGCACATCAACGGACAAACCATTACCATAATTAACCCCTACACTAGCGCTAGTTGCACCTTGCTTTTTAGCGGTTGCTAATACTTGATCGGCTAAATCTAATAAACTCTGCTGGGAAAGTTTCATGATCCCGTCCCCCCTACCGTTAAATTCGTTATTTTAATGGTCGGCTGACCAACTCCCACAGGCACACTTTGCCCTGCCTTTCCACACACACCAATACCAGGATCTAAGGCTAAATCATTACCAATCATTGTAATTTGTTGCATCACCTGAGGTCCATTACCAATTAAAGTCGCTCCTTTGACTGGATATAAAATCTTACCCTTTTCGACCATATAGGCTTCAGAAGAAGAAAAAACAAACTGTCCAGAAGTAATATCAACCTGCCCACCACCAAAATTAACCGCATACAAACCCTTATCCATTGATGCAATAATTTCTTCAGGGTCATGATCACCTGCCCGCATATAAGTATTCGTCATTCTGGGCATCGGCAAATGCGAATAAGATTGACGACGACCATTGCCTGTTGAGACAGTATTCATCAAACGTGCATTAAGTTTGTCATGCATGTAACCGACTAAGATACCGTCATCGATTAACGTCGTACATTGTGTTGGTGTACCTTCATCATCGACATTCAAAGAACCACGGCGATCTTGCATTGCACCATCATCAACAACTGTCACACCTGCTGAAGCAACTTTTTCACCAATACGATCGCTAAATACTGATGTACCTTTGCGATTAAAATCACTTTCCAAGCCATGACCTACCGCTTCATGTAATAAAACACCAGGCCAGCCATTACCCAATACCACATCCATTTCACCTGCTGGAGAAGGTTTGGCATTAAGCTTTAATAGAGCTAAGCGCACAGCCTCGTGAGCATAACCTTCTATTTTTTCTTCAGTAAGCCAGTTAAGATCATATCGCCCACCTGCACTATAATTTGCCGTTTCTCGCTCACCCTCTTTCTCGACAATAACCGACATACCCATATGAATCATTGGGCGAATATCCGCAACAAGACTGCCTTCATTATTAACGATCAGGATATTTTCATAAGAAGCGGACAGGCTAGGAATAACCTGAGTCACATAGGTACTATGCTTTCGTGCCGCTTTATCAGCAAAATGTAATAAGGCGATTTTTGCTTCTTCATCAATAGAGTTTAGCGGATTAGTACCCGTATAAAGCTGATGCTTATTAGGCTGTGGCTTCCATGAAGGGATATTGACTGAGTGAGATGTGCCACTTTTACTGATCGCTCTAGCGGCTGTTACCGATTCAAGTAAAGCATTGAGATTAATCTCATCAGAGTAAGCAAAACCTGTTTGCTCACCACTCACTGCCCGCACACCGAAACCTTGTGAAATACTATAATTGCCTGATTTAACAATCTGATCTTCCAGTGCCCATGATTCTTTTCGGGATACTTGAAAATAGATATCCGCAAGATCAATGGTTGAAGAATTTAACTTAGCAAAAACAGCATCAAAATCATTAATGGATAAACCAGCAGGATCTAAAATAGTCGCCTGTGCATCACGCAAGGGATCAGTCATATACAACGCCTAATAAAATTATGGAGTAAAGCATAATATGCTAGCACTATCTCTTTAAGCGGTCACTACAATCTCTATTAAAGGGCAAGCTATCACCCCCACTCTTCGCTATAAAACCCAAGTTCAATCCTCTTAAAAAACCTATTTTCAACATCATCACCTAGACTTTGTGTTCCGTATTGACAATAGCGTATACTCTACGCCACTTATAAATACTCATATTTTGACCATAATAGAAAACTCATGACAGCAGATATTTCAACATTCCAAGGGCTAATTCTTACCCTACAAAATTACTGGGCTAAACAGGGTTGTGTCATCCTCCAGCCTTACGATATGGCAATGGGTGCGGGAACTTTTCACCCTGCAACATTCTTACGTTCCATTGGACCAGAGCCTTGGAATGCGGCTTATGTTCAACCTTGCCGCCGTCCTACGGATGGACGTTATGGTGAGAACCCCAATCGCTTACAACATTATTATCAGTTTCAAGTACTACTCAAGCCATCACCTGATAATATCCAAGAGCTTTATTTAAACTCATTGATTGAATTAGGTTTTGATCCTTTAGAGCATGATATTCGCTTTGTGGAAGATAACTGGGAGTCTCCAACGCTAGGCGCTTGGGGCTTAGGCTGGGAAGTCTGGCTTAATGGTATGGAGGTAACACAATTCACCTACTTCCAACAGGTTGGCGGACTGGAGTGCCGACCTGTACCCGGTGAGATCACCTATGGTCTTGAGCGCATCGCTATGTATGTCCAAGATGTTAAGAGTATTTACGATCTGGTTTGGACTAAAGGCCCACAAGGTGTGGTGACTTATGGTGATGTCTTCCATCAAAATGAAGTGGAACAATCGACCTATAATTTTGAGCAAGCCGATACTGAACAATTATTTGCACAATTTGAGACAAGTGAGTCTGAAAGCAATCGATTAATTGAAAAAAGTCTCCCCTTACCTGCTTACGAGCAAATGCTAACGGCTTCCCATGTCTTTAATTTATTAGATGCCCGTCATGCGATTTCAGTCACGGAACGTCAGCGTTATATCTTGCGTATTCGTGCTTTGTCACGAGGTATTGCTCAAGCTTATTATGAGGTGCGAGAAGCACTTGGCTTCCCACTAGTGGAGTCAGCAAAACAAGGAGGTCTCGTATGAAACAAGATTTACTCATTGAAATTGGTACTGAAGAGCTACCTCCCAAGGCATTAAAAAAACTATCGAAAGCTTTTAGTGATGGTATTACTAAAGGTTTAAAAGAGGCACGTTTAACTCATGCTGATGTCACTAATTTTGCAACCCCCCGCCGTTTAGCTGTATTCATTAAAGCCGTCGATAATCAACAAGAAGCACAACAGATTGAACGTAAAGGTCCTGCGGTTAAAGTTGCCTTTGATGCTGAGGGTAACCCTACCAAGGCAATTCAAGGTTTTGCCCGTTCTTGTGGTGTTGAAGTTGCGGACTTAGAACAGCAGGACACCCCCAAAGGTGCTTGGTTTGTTTTCAAAAAAACGGAGGCGGGTAAACCCCTTGCTGAGCTACTAGAGGTCATTGTCAATAATGCCTTACAAAAGCTCCCAACACCTAAGAAAATGCGTTGGGGTGCAGGTTCTATTGAATTTGTTCGCCCAATACATTGGTTTGTCTGCCTACTAGGTGATGAAGTGCTAAATATTACCACGATGGGGCATCAGGCAGGACGTGAGACTCGAGGTCACCGCTTTCATTCTACGGGAACCATTACCCTTAAAACGGCAAATGATTACCAACAACAATTAAATGATGCCTATGTGATTGCAGACTTTGCTCAACGTCGTGACCAAGTGGCTAAAAGTGCTGAACGCTGTGCTAATGAGCTGGGTGGTAAAGTCATTATAGACCCTGAACTTCTTGATGAAGTGACAGCGCTTGTTGAATGGCCTGTTGCGGTTGCTGGGAAATTTGAGGCACAATTTTTAAATGTTCCACAGGAGTGCTTGATTACAACGATGGAAAATCATCAAAAGTACTTTGCTGTTGTTGATAATAATAACCAATTGATGCCTTTCTTTATTACGACCAGTAATATTGAAAGTAAAAATGTTGCCAAGGTCAGTGAAGGTAATGAACGGGTGATTCGTCCACGTTTTGCTGATGCAGAATTTTTCTGGGAGCAAGATAAAAAGAAAGGTTTAGCATCTTATATTGCCTCAACTCAGAAAATTATTTTTCAAAAGCAACTGGGTACACTGTATGAAAAAACCCAACGTGTGACTCAATTAGCAAAAACTATTGCTCAAACGATCGGTGCTAATGTTGCTGATGCTGAACGAGCAACACAGCTCTCTAAATGTGACCTCATGACGAATATGGTTGCAGAGTTTCCCAAGCTACAAGGTATTATGGGACGCTATTATGCACTCGACAATCATGAATCTGAGAATGTGGCATGGGCGCTAGAAGAACAATATTTACCACGCTTTGCGGGTGATCGACTGCCTGAACATGAAGCGGGCAAAATTCTTGCCTTAGCTGATCGTATTGATACTTTAATCGGTATTGTTGCTATCGGCATGAAGCCAACAGGTACTAAAGATCCATTTTCTTTACGTCGCGCAGCATTGGCAGTACTACGGATTATTATTGAATTAAAACTGGATATTAATCTTCATGATCTTCTAACACTTGCGGCGAATAATCTCTCTGATAAAGTTGATGCTAAAGCAAGTATTGATCCTACGTTCAATTATATTGTTGAACGTCTCAAGGCCTATTATGGTGATCAAGGAATGAGTGCCGATATTGTTGATGCGGTCGCTAAACTTCGCCCTACTCGACCACTAGATTTTGCCCATCGTGTTCATGCAGTGGCAGAGTTTAAAACCTTAAATGAGTCCAGTGCTTTAGCCGCAGCGAATAAGCGTATTAGTAATATTCTTAAAAAGCAGGAGCCATCCAATACCATTGACACCTCATTACTTACTGAGGGTGCAGAGAAGCAACTACACTCTGCCTTGGTAGAACAGCAGGAAATCATTAAGCCATTATTTGCTAGTGGTGATTATACGACAGCACTAAAATCACTGGCTAAGTTGCGCGAACCTGTGGATACTTTCTTTGATGATGTCATGGTCATGGTGGATGATAAGGCACTTAAAAATAATCGTTTGGCTTTATTAAGCCAGTTACATCAATGCTTTTTAAATATTGCAGATTTGTCAGTATTGCAATAATGGGTAAATAAATCATGAATGTTATTCTTGCCAATCCACGCGGTTTTTGTGCGGGTGTTGACCGTGCTATTGAAATAGTCAATCGAGCATTAAAGCTTTATGATGAGCCTATTTATGTACGCCATGAAGTCGTACATAATCGCTTTGTAGTGGATGATCTTCGAGATAAAGGGGCTATTTTTGTTCAGGAGCTCGATGAAGTCCCTGATGATAGTATTGTTATTTTTAGTGCCCATGGAGTCTCTAAGCAAGTTCAAGAGAATGCCAAGCAACGAGGTTTGCAAGTATTTGATGCCACCTGTCCTTTAGTGACTAAAGTTCACTTAGAGGTATTGCGTTATAGTAAAGATGGCTTTGAAACGATCCTTATTGGTCATAAAGGGCATCCTGAAGTTGAAGGAACAATGGGGCGTTATGACCTTAGCTATGGCGGTCAAATTCTGCGTGTAGATAGCATTAAAGAGGTTGATGCGTTACAGGTTAACAATCCTGATAAATTGGCCTTTGTTACGCAAACAACACTCTCTGTTGATGATACTTCGGTCATTATTAAAGCCTTAGCACAACGCTTCCCTCATATTGTTGGTCCTCGCAAAGATGATATTTGCTATGCCACTCAAAACCGCCAAGATTCTCTAAAAAGCTTAGCCGATCAAAGTGAGGTGGTATTAGTGGTTGGCTCACCCAATAGCTCTAACTCTAATCGCCTGAAAGAAATTGCGTTGAAAAAAGGGAGACAGGCTTATCTTATTGATCGTGCTGCTGACATTCAAGCGCATTGGTTTAAAGGTGTTCAGACTATTGGCTTAACCGCAGGTGCATCAGCTCCTGAAGTATTGGTTGATGAGGTATTGAGCTATTTAAGAAACTTAGGCGCTACTATCGAGGAAGACACAGGAGGGGTGGAAGAAACGATTTCCTTTGTACTTCCTAAAGCTCTACGTTAATGGCTATCGACTGGGCACAGATTGCTGATATTGTTTATCAAAAAACAGGTCAGTATTTTGTTTTCAGTCACCCACAATCATTATCAGGTGGTTGTATCAATCAAGCATGGCAACTAAGTGATCAAAAGGGTCATTTATGGTTTATTAAAACCAACCAAGCTTCTTTGTTACCGATGTTTGAAGCTGAGGCAGAAGGTCTTCTAGCGATACAAAATACCCATAGTCTTCGTACCCCTAAAGTACAGTGCACTGGAAGAACAGAGAATCTATCGTTTCTCATGATGGAGTATATTGAACTATCAGGGACTCTTAATCCCCGTCATTTGGGTCAACAGCTCGCCACAATGCATGCAATAGAACAGGATCACTTTGGCTGGCAATGCAATAATACTATTGGTCTTACACAGCAAGTCAACCCTCCCGAAACAAGCTGGTCTCATTTTTGGCAGTATTACCGATTACAGTACCAGCTAGAACTCACTATCAATAATGGCTTTAGTTCAAGTACTTATGATAAAGGTATGCGCTTAGCAGAACAAACCCATCTGTTTTTTACCAACTATCAACCTATTCCCTCACTATTACACGGTGATTTATGGGCTGGAAACTGTGCAGCAGATCAAAACAACCTTTCCATTACTTTTGATCCTGCTTGTTATTATGGTGATCGAGAAGCCGACTTAGCAATGACTGAACTCTTTGGAGGCTTTGGAAAAAACTTCAAAAGTGCCTATCATCATCATTATCCTATCGATCAAGGCTATAAGACAAGAAAAACCCTATATAACCTCTATCATATTCTTAACCATTACAATTTGTTTGGTGGTGGCTATGAAGGGCAAGCTGAGAAAATGATCACTCAATTATTAATAGAATGCTAATAGAAAAATAATACAGACCTACAAGAAAGGGGGAGTCTTCATTTTTTTTAACATGTTAAGATAATATTATGAGTGTCAAGCTACTTTGGGCTAATTACAACTTATCATGATAGGAATAATAATGATTACCTCCTATATATAGTTAAAGAACAACGGTAGCCTTCTTAGCACTCTATTTACATATAAAAAGTAGTGATCAGCGCCCTATGAAAAGGTGTAGCACGCTTACACAGAGCCTTAAATTACTGTTTTTTTACTATACTTAGCTATGAATAACTACTTACGGTGTTGAGTGTCAACCAATACTAAACCTAAAAATCATCCAAAGATTTTTTTTTATTATGTCGTTATTCATTGATAACAATAAAGGAGAAATATCATGAAATGGATAACGTTTAGTTTGTCGTTGTTATTTATTTTAAGCCCATTAAATAGTTTTGGGCAACGCAATAGTCTGGATAAGAGTTTATTCTATGCTGCTAGAGGTGGTAATATTACTGCCGTAAAGCAGTTACTCGCACGAGGAGCCAATATAAATAGCTTTACCTATGATAGAGAAACGCCACTACACGCTGCTGCTTCAACAGGTAGGATACATGTCGTTAAATTATTACTAAGAAAAGGGGCAATACCCAACCCCAAAACACGTAGTGCATGGATACCATTGCATCATGCTGTACGCTTTGGTCATGTTGCAACCGTCAACTATTTACTTAGTAAAGGGGCACCCTTGTACCAAAAAACAGGTCATGGGCAAACAGTATTCGATATTACCGAAGTCACCAAAAATAAGTATATGATGCATGTTCTTAACGGCTGGCGTCGATAAATAATCAACTCTTTGAGTGGAAAAGTTTTACTATAAATAACATTAAAAACAAAATGATAAGAATAAAAGGAAAATACAATAAGGCATAAGACCAATACTCCTCAACTAATGGTGGAGGAAGTATTGAATCTAATAAATTACCCAGCACCGATGCCTTCAACCAAACCCAGAATAAGCTCAGTATATAGGCCGTCACTGATAAAGTGATGAGTCTAGAAATAATCGGGCTCATTCCCTGCCTTCCATTTAACATTACAGCCTAATGATGCTTGTTGATCATTAGGTGCTGGCTCTCCTGCTAGCACAGCATTCGCCGCATTACGCATATCTGCCCCTGTAATCTCATCATCATTACGAGGGCGTGAACTATCAAACTGCCCACGATAGAACAGCTTATGGTTGGCATCAAACATAAAGAAATCAGGAGTGCAGGCTGCTTGATAGTCCTTTGCCACTTGCTGAGACTCATCAAATAAATAAGGGAAGTCAAAACGATACTGCTCAACCATTGCCACCATTTTCTCAGGGCTATCCTCTGCATAGTTAACCACATCATTGGCATTAATCGCAATGACTGCCAAGCCTTTAGCCTGATAGCTTTTAGCAAAGTCAGCAAAAGCATCTGCAATATGAATCACATAAGGGCAATGATTACAGATAAATGCAACTAAAACAGGCTTATCCTTATAGTCTGCTAAAGCAATTGATTGACCTGTCTTAGGCTCAGGTAATGAAAAACTAGGCGCTGGGGTACCTAAATCAATCATTGTTGATGGTGTTCTTGCCATGATTATCTCCGTATAGTAGAACTCAGAATTCAGCAGTGATCATAACGAGAGCCTCACTCTATGACAATAGCCTGTATATTTTTTAAGGAATGCAGACTCTGTAGCACAATCAAGTGAGGTCGCCTCATAAAAAATATCGATGGGCTGTTAACAAAGCACTTACAATCGCCACCACTAGCGCGCTCCACTAGAGCTTTAGTCTCGTTTACCCAATAATGCTTTTTTATCTATCGGGTAGAGGCTCAATAAAGTCTTTTATCTGTACAAGATTGTTATTCTCGTTGTAAAAAAATAACCGTAGCCAAACTATCAGGGCTTCACTAATCAAGTTTACAAAACGATGATATAAAAAGATCAATAAGCACTGGAGAGTCCAATAAGTATATAAAACCCATTAGCTACAAATAACAACCCTACACTTTCCTATAGGCTATGATTTATCTTCCACTTTTAAGGAACACATAATGAAAAACCTCTTATTAAGCTTAATAATCACCCTACTTTTCCTGAGTTTCGCCAATGCTGACCCTTTAACAGAGGAGCAAATTGAATCCTTTTCAATCAGTAACTTAAATGATAAGTCATTCGATAAACGTATGGAAACCTTTCGTATTATTGAACAAAAAAAGTGGCAAGAAAAATACAAAAAAGAAGCGATTGAGGCGATAACAGCACAACTCAGCAGTCATGATGTTATGTTGAATCGTACAGGGATACAGGGACAAAACCTTCTCATGTATTCTAATGAAAAAATTGATGTGCTCATTATCAAACTAGCGAAAGACTATGATTATAAAAAGGGCAATCAATCTTTTTACTTTCAACAGTCATTAATTGAATATTTAGCCAAGAAGATCGGCAAGAAATATCAGTGTACTGACAAAAAAGCCTCATCACCTGATTATGAAGTCGACTGGGATAGCTTCGTCATAGCGGTAATTGAGAAGGACTTGCGAGGAGTTGCAACTTTTGCAGGCTCCGATAGCATTGATGCAGAAGTGCTGATTAAGGTGCTTAATAACCCACTGATACTTGATGTCCTAAGAAAAACGAATTACGCTGATTTAACTTTGGTCAAAAGAGAAGCAGAAGACAATAAAACAACCACTTTTTATGAGTTTTCAGCTGATAGTAGCAAGAATGGTAAAATAAAGAACAGTGTTAAATTATACTTTTCTAAAGGCGAAAGATTCACATTAATCAATTATTTAGCACCCCGTGAAGAAGCATTAGAGGTGGAGCTAGGAGTGGAAATTAAGTAACCATCATTGAGTAGCGGGGCAAATGATCCCGCTACTGAGCAATAGGGATTTAATAAGCTCTCAACCTAATGTGTCTTTTGAGATATTATTAGCCGTTCAATCCTTAACAGTCATTTCTATTGTCTCTATAAAGCTACCTTATAGAAGGCTCTAAATTTTTGTGATCTTTACCTTTTTTTAGAAGAATGGCAGACCATCAATTTTCAGCTAAAATTTAACAGAAATGACTGATTCCTTAGTACTAATCCTCACTCTTCAGCGCTGGGTGCAAACGCTTAATCATATCGCGGAAAACTTTGGGTGAAGCAGCAACAATATTACCATTTTCCATAAAGGTATCACCACTTTGGAAATCACCCACTAAGCCGCCTGCTTCTTGTACTAACAAGACACCCGCTGCAATATCCCACTGATTTAAATCAAACTCCCAAAAACCATCGTAACGACCTGCTGCGACATAGGCAAGGTCAAGGCAAGCCGCACCAGGACGACGAATACCTGCTGTTTTTGGTGCCATTGCCTTTAATGTTTTTAGGTATAAATCCATATCTTGACCCGTTTTATAGGGAATCCCTGTCACTAATAAGGCATTGGCAATCGAAGATCGCCCTGAAACACGAATACGACGATTATTTAATGTCGCACCCTGCCCTTTTGATGCGGTAAACAAATCACCATTATAAGGAGCATAAATAACGGACTGGTAGAGTTTGCCATCACGTTTTAAAGCAATAGATACGCCATATTGAGGGATACCATAAAGGTAATTTGTTGTACCATCTAAAGGGTCAATCACCCACTCAAAGGCTGAGTCTGTTTTATCATGCCCTGATTCTTCAGCCAGTATCGAATGATCTTTATAGGCTGTACGAATAGTCTCTATGATTGCTTGTTCTGCCATTTCATCAACTTGGCTTACAAAATCTGATTGTTCTTTCTCTTTAATATTGAGTTGATCGATACGATCAGCATACCGAGAAATAATATCGCCAGCTTTACGCGCAGCAGTGATTGCAGTATTTAGCATAGGGTGCATAATTGGGGTTCCTACTCATCGATCATTAAGCGCCGAAGGATAGCAGAAAATGAGCCTAAACAATATTCGCATTGTCATGATTGCCACATCTCACCCTGGAAATATCGGTTCTGCGGCAAGAGCAATGCTAACTATGGGTCTTACTGACCTTTATTTAGTCAACCCAAAATCTTTTCCTGATAATCAAGCACAAACGATGGCATCAGGAGCAGATAGTGTTTTAGCCCATGCAACCGTGGTGAATTGCTTAGCCGATGCTATTGCAGACTGTCATCTAGTCATTGGTACGAGTGCTCGCAGTCAACGCACAACACAATGGTCACACCTTGATTCTTCTGAATGTGGTGAGCAGGTCGCAAAGCATTGTCAAACAGGAAAAGTTGCCATTATTTTTGGTCGTGAAAGTTCAGGAATGACGAATGAAGAGCTGGAGTACTGCCAATACCTGACCTCTATTCCTGTTAATCCTGAATTTAAATCTCTTAATATTGCAGCAGCAGTGCAAGTCTTAGCTTATGAATGCTCAATAGCAGTGAAGCGGGGTAATGCTTCACTTGAGACCAAGAATCAAAGCCAACCCCCATTAGCTGATGCCAAGGCAATGGAAGGTTTTTATCAACATTTAGAAAAAGCTTTGATTACCATTCGTTATCTTGATCCCAACGATCCACGCTTATTAATGCGTAAGTTTCGTGGGCTATTTGGTCGAACACAATTACAAAAGAAAGAAGTTAGCATGTTACGTGGATTTTTCTCTGCGGCTCAGGGAAGTAAGTTTATTGGTCGAGAAGCGAAAGTAGCCACTCAATTAAAGAAAAATAGCACCGATAATAAAAAACGGTAGGTCAGGCTTCAGTTCCTTTCTTCCTTAGATCAGCATATATCACTGCGGAGTTTTTGGATGACTGTATAGTGAGGGGTAAAATATTATTGAGTGCTGAAAATTCAAGGAAGGTATTAATTTGCTTGTGTGCATCTCTATGTTTTAAGCCACTTATAATTTCATAGTACGTAATGATGCTAAAATTGATGTGATTATATGCTCTCAGGTAGTTCTTGAATTTTTCTTTAACTTTTGTATTTCCTTTCAAAAACTTTGATAAAATATCTGTATCTATCAATGCTGGCTTCATTAACGACCTCTGCTACTAAATGCTTTATTTCGTCTTTCTGCTATATCTGACAAATAATCATCAAACTTGTTATCCCCCATGTCTTTCCATGAACCAGAGAAGGACAAAATATCATTTTCTTTTTCTTTTTCTGTACCCAAGCGGAAGTAATGGATAATATTATATACTTCTTCTAACTTATCTTCTGGCAACAGGCTAATTTCATTTATTAATTTATCTTTTTCAACTGATAAGATCATTATCTTACACCTCATTACTCTTTAGCTTTCAATGGAACAATTATAGCATATTTATGGAATTGGATTGCATGTGCTTTGACCTACATAACTTTATCAGGAGCTACTAGCATACTGTCATTTTTGTCACTGAGAGATCTACGATATTTGAGCTTTGAAGGCATAGCCAGATGTTTGCCACTTGGAAAGCCCTTAGTCAGAATGACAAGCAGTCCTGCTAATTTGATCTGAACACTTTTCCAGCCTCAAAACAATCTGAAAAATAGTATTGTGTTACCTTATTACCAGAATTGAGCCACCTATATTTGAACAAAAATTATTATTATAGGATAAAAATCATGAATACACACGAAAAGCTAAATTACCTTGAACTACCCGCAAAAGACTTAAATGCCACTAAAGCCTTCTTTACCCAAGTTTTTGATTGGTCATTTCAAGACTATGGACCAGAATACACCTCATTTTCAAACCAAGGGCTTGATGGTGGATTCTTTCAATCAGACTTATCTTCTTCAACCACTCATGGTGCCGCACTTTGCGTTTTTTATAGCAATGATATTAAGGCAACTCAAGAAAAAATAGAAAAAGCCAATGGTATGATTATAAAGCCACTCTTTTCATTTCCTGGTGGTGCTCGTTTCCATTTTACAGAACCTAGCGGTAATGAATTTGCGGTATGGTCGGATAAAGATTAAAATAATATAAGGCAAGTGATAACACTAAAATAGTGGCGAGCAAACCTAAAAAGTGGCTTAGTTGAGCACCAATTTAATTAATATCATTTATTTCTCTCTCTCAATAATTCCTGCATCTACTTCACTGTTGATCCCGTAATTAATAGTGAAAATCTCATTTGAATATTTATTAGGAGAATAATATGAATAAAATTTTAGCATTACCTCAATCATTTATGGAGCGACTACAAAGCCTTGATTTTTTAGCCCCTTTGGCTCTTCGTCTCTATCTAGCTCCTGTTTTTTGGATTGCAGGAATGAATAAACTACAAGGCTTTGATAATATTGTTTCATGGTTTGGTAGTGGTCTTGGCTTGCCCTTCCCGACTTTAATGGCAATACTGGCAACCGGTACGGAAGTCATTGGCGCTGTATTACTACTAGTGGGCTTGGGAGTACGCTGGATTAGTATTCCTCTCATGGCAACAATGGCAGTAGCGGCACTTTCTGTCCATTGGAAAAATGGTTGGCAAGCGGTAATGGATCTTAAATCTCCCTTCCCTCCAGAAACAGCATCGATGGCATTACAACGTTTAAGCGAAGCTAAAGAAACTTTAAAAGCTCAAGGTGATTACTCACATTTAACCGAATATGGTAGTTTAGTCGTTTCAAATAATGGGGTAGAATGGGCGGTAACTTACTTCATCATGTTATTAGCACTACTTTTTTTAGGGGCTGGACGTTTTGTCAGTATGGATCATTACCTACAAAACTGGTTTAAAGGAAAATAATGGAAAGTAATTATCCTGTTCATGGCGCAGGTCTAGGCTTGCGTCGTGGTCAACTCATGGAAGAGTTAGAAAAAGGCATACCAGAGACCATTAACTTTATGGAAGTGGCTCCAGAAAATTGGATTCCCATGGGGCGTGCTTTACAAAATCGACTCAAGGCTTTGGCTGAACAAGTCCCTTTTGTGACTCATGGACTCTCCCTTTCTATTGGTGGCCCAGCACCTTTAGATATTGATTTTGTTAAAGAGATTAAGCAATTTCTAAAAGATTTTAATATCTGTTCTTATAGCGAACACTTGAGTTACTGCTCAGATGGTGGTCATCTTTATGATTTATTGCCTATTCCCTTTACCGAAGAGGCTGTCTTTTATGTCGCTGACCGCATTAAGCAAGTACAGGACATTCTAGAACAACGTATCGCAATGGAAAATGTATCCTTTTATGCCATGACATCGACTGAACTCAGCGAGATTGAGTTTATCAATGCGGTACTATCAGAGGCTGATTGTCACCTACATATAGATATTAATAATATCTATGTTAACTCTGTCAATCATCAATATAATGCCAAAGAATTTTTACAAGCATTACCTAGTGAACGAATTGTATATGCACATATTGCAGGACATTATAATGAGGCCGATGACCTTATTATTGATACACATGGTGCTGATATTATTGATCCTGTTTGGCAATTGCTTGATACAGCTTATCAACAGTTTGGTGTCTTTCCTACTTTAGTTGAGCGGGATTTCAATATTCCGCCCTTAGATGTATTAATAAAAGAAGTGAAAATGGTCAGTCAATATCAAATGAAGCATCAACACGCTAGTCAGGTCACTTAGTTATGACTAAGCAACTTCCTGAGTTTCAACGTTTACAGCTGGATTTTAGTGCACATATTCGTGATCCTGAGGGTGTTCCTGCACCTTCTGGGATTGAAGATCGACGACTCGCTATTTATCGAGAGTTATTTTTTAATAATGTACGTGGTTTTTTAGAAAATGGCTTTCCTATTTTACATACCCATTACGATGAAAAACATTGGGTTAAACTAGTCCGAGTTTTTTTTGCAAAGCATCAAAGCCATAGCCCTTGGTTTATTGATATTTCCAAAGAATTTGTAGAATATTTACAGCAAGAATACCAAGCAAATGACAATGATCCACCTTATTTATTTGAATTAGCTCATTTTGAGTGGGCTGAAGTTGCTTTGATGGTTGATCAAACAATGATTCTCTGGGAAGAAATTGATACTAAAGGAAATTTATTAGAAGGTATTTTAGTATTATCACCTACCGCATACTGTCTTGCTTACCAATGGCCTATCAATAAAATAAACGTTAATTATCAACCGACTCAGGAAGAAAAGCCTGCGCAACCTAGCTTTATTATTATTAATCGTGACCAGTCTGGGCAGGTGAATCAGCTAAGTGCAGACCCTGTTACTGCAAGAATTATGGAATTATTACAAGGAGATGAACAATTAACAGGCAATCAAGTCTTAACTCAATTAGCAACGGAAATGAATCACCCTAATATTGACGAGGCTATTATCCGTGGAGAAAAAATCCTACTAAAATTGCAAACAAAGGAGATTATTTTGGGTGTAAAAAGCTAAATATTAATACCATTTAGACTGATACTTACATTGAATTGACATTCTCTGTCAAAATAATAATCATATCATAAGGTCAGGAGAATAATATAGGTCACACAATGAAAATAACTAAGACTAATTACGCATTAAAAGAATCTGAAGTGACGGAAGAATCGCTCTATCTAGATCGTCGTCAATTTATAAAAAAACTAGGCTATGGTACCGTTTTACTTGGTACAAGTATTATCACGCCAAGCTTGGCAAAAAAATCAACAAAATCCTTAAAAGAAGAGCTAACAGACTATAAGTCTATTACTCAATATAATAATTTTTATGAGTTTGGAACGAATAAGCTGGCACCTTACGAAAATGCTCACACTCTAAAAACAACACCATGGAACATTATTGTTGAAGGTGAATGTGAAAAGCCAGGAAATTACTCTCTTGAAAAGATATTAAAGGGCATGACAATAGAAGAGCGTATTTATCGTTTTCGCTGTGTTGAAGGCTGGTCAATGGTGATTCCATGGAATGGTTTTTCACTAGCAAGCCTACTAAAACGCTTTCAACCCACCTCTAAGGCAAAGTATGTTTATTTTGAAACCCTGCATGATCCTGAAAATATGCCCAATCAGCAACAAGACCATCTTGAGTGGCCCTATATTGAAGGCTTGAGGATTGATGAAGCAATGAACCCTTTAACACTCTTAGCAACGGGTCTTTATGGTAAAGATTTACCCAATCAAAATGGCGCTCCTTTACGGCTAGTTGTACCATGGAAGTATGGCTTCAAAAGCATTAAAAGTATTGCAAAAATTCGCTTTCTTGAGACTCAACTAGAAAGCTCATGGCAAAAAGCGAATAAAGTTGAATATGGCTTCTATTCTAATGTTAATCCAAATGTTAATCATCCACGCTGGTCACAAAGCCGTGAGCGTCGAATTGGTAAATATCGTAAGCGTAAAACATTGATGTTTAATGGCTATGCCGAAGAGGTTGCTCATTTATATAAGGGCATGGATCTAAAACAGAACTATTAGATTTAAAATATTTATGTATATAAAAGAGCCTTATTTTACTAAAGTTTTTAAACCTTTTATCTTTGTGCTGGCACTTGTGCCAGTATTTATATTGGCGTGGAGCTTTTATAGCAAAAATCTGGGGGCTAACCCTCTTGAGGCAATGACCCACCAAACAGGTGATTGGGCTTTACGTTTTTTATTAATTAGCTTACTGGTTTCGCCTCTCAAGCGACTATTAGGCTGGAATCAACTAACACGTTGCCGTCGAATTTTAGGCTTGTATGCTTTTTTCTATGCAAGTTTACATTTCATTACTTATTTATGGCTAGATCAATTTTTTGTATGGGAAGACATTCTCCATGACATAGTCAATCGCCCCTTTATCACCGTAGGAATGCTAGCCTATTTATTACTCATACCCCTTGCCATTACTTCAGCTAAATTCATGATTCGCTTACTAAAGAAAAAGTGGATACAACTACACAAGCTTGCTTATGTCCTACCCATATTAGGTATTGTTCATTACTGGTGGCTGGTAAAATCAAATATCTATGAACCCGTGCTTTATGCGGTTATATTATTGATTATATTTATTGCTCGGTTTATTTGTACTCTGAAGAAAAATACGATAGGTCAGACTTGTGAATAAATAAGTAGAGAGTGATCAGGAGGTAGCCATCAAGGCTACCCTTATCAAAGAGTACAACTAATCACATCTTCAATATAATTGACTGTGTTTTTTTGTGTACTATTTTAAATTCCTTACGGGTTTTTTCTACACCTTTAATTGTCAAGGTCGCCTTATAACTTCCAGGGCTTAGCTTTATACGATAGGTACTCCTCAAGACAGATTTTATCTCTTTCCCTTTTGAAGAATATATATTTATCCTAGCACCTTTAGGAAGAATGGATGAACCCTTATTGAGTGCACGAACTTCTACCGTTCCCTTACGTGATGCCTTAAAGCGTGTACTCACTGTCTTTCCATCAAGTACCTTAACAATCTGATTACGACCTCGAGCCTTTGTCTTTACAGTATATCGACCCACAGGCAGGACTCTTGACAAATAGCCTTCACTATTCGATGTTGCAATCACCTGCCCCTTTGAATTGAATACTTTCACCACCTCATCTTTTGAAGCAACATAGGTTACCAAACGCCCTGCCTTCACTGACAAAGAGAAATTTTGCGCTGAATTTCTACTTTTTATTACCTTAATGGTTCTACTGTTTTTAACCAGCTTATCAACTTTTATACTAACCGTGTACTTACCTGGCTTTAGATTAAAAGAAGCGTGGTGACCACTGGCTCTATATTTTTTACTTCCTCTAGTAACAATCCATCTAATCTTTGAACTCTTAATGCTCAACTTAGAAGGCAGTATGGCATTAAGCTTTATTGTCGTTCCTGATTTCTTCAATTCTGTTTTTTGATCACCCTTTAATCGACTGCTCACATAAGGGCCTCCAAGGACTTTTTTCGGAGCACGAGCGACAACTACCTCTTTTCCTGCTTGAAATATAGACTTTGAATAAGGGCTTTGTGCTGTGCTAGGCACTGCTACAACCACCCCTAATAGGACTATCATTAATTCAATCATTCCTTTTTTCATATTTCACCTTCCTTGGGTCTCTTTGGGTGGTACACACCTAGATATACTTTAACTGAATTTAAGCTGAATAAATAATCAATCTATTTATGTGCCTGATTAATAAATTGGATAAGCACTTAAAACAAACAAGATTCAAACACACTAAAAAACATCAAATGACTTTGATTAGAGAGTAAATTTTATGCTCGCTAAAATAATCACAATATAATAGTAGTATAGAAAGACATTAAGTATTTATCTATTTAATAAACATTTAAATATTTATTAATAATGTAAACTTTTGTATAATTAACATTGTCATTATCTTAGTAGCTTATTCCTGAAATAACCTGCCTATTCTGTATAGGATTAATCGTTTTATTACTGACTTTTATTCTCATTAATTCTTGAATCGTGCTGTTATTCAGCAATAAGGCAATCGCAATAAATAAATAAGTTGCAGGTTGCTCAAAAGTATTATGGGTTGCAATACTAGAAAAAGCTAACACTGCCACATATAGGCGAGAATAAGAACTACCCGTTATCCAAATAATAGCAAGTAACCAAAGGTAAGAAATAAGCCCTAAGATTCCTCGTTCAGCAAATAATAGAACATAGTCATTATGAGGACCAACAGGGTACTGCCACTCATAGGTATAGGCTAGTCCTGCTCCCGTTAAGGGATTCTCCATACCAACGGTTAATGCACTAAGAAATACTTGTAAACGCTCATTTGCCGAATCATCAGTAAAATCGCCATTAATCCTAGAAATCACATCTTGAGACAAGTAAGACTCAAATAAAGTTCCCTGAATGAACTCTCCAATTTGACCACTTAGCAAAAAATAAACTAATACAGACCCTACAAGTCCCGCAAAAAATAATGCAATAAAGCTAGAGGGTTTTATATCGAGTAAATTAACCCTCTCACCCGGCTTAATATTGCGAATAAAACTAAGACCTAGTACGGCAATAAATAGTCCAAGCCAGCTTGTTCGACTAAAGGTTAATAGAACACCAATAGAAACTAATACAACCAGTGGCCAAAAGTATTTTCTTGGTGTAATAATACTAGAAAATATTAAGCTCATTACTAAGAACTTGCCTGATATATTTGGATTAACATACCATCCAGACATACGACTAGGAATATAAGACCAACTTAAATCCGCAATGAAAAACTCAGCGATATTCATCAGGCTGCCAAAAATAGCCACAGCAAGTAAGGAATAAAGTGCTCCTAATAATATTTTATTATTACTCGTGATAATAAAGATACCAATAAAGAGGCTAATAGCTTTCGTCAAGAACTCGACAAGGTCTTTAACAAAGTCACTTTGTGATGAAAAAATAAAAGCAATGACCGTAGAAATGATAAAAAGTATAATCCAGAGAAAGACAGGGGGAGTCATCTGATTCAATGCTTCACTTGGCTTTAAAACAAAAAAAGTAATAGAAACGACAAAGACAAGTAAAAACCAATATTTTTCTTGGATATCAGGGTACATTATCCATAAAGCAAGATAGGCATTACTACAAAAAGCAAAGACAATAATAAATAGGGTAAACTGTTTAACACGATCTAACATAACGACCTAGCCTCGATAGGGTTTACCCAATGAAATTCTACATGAGGGCTTCCCATTGCTGCATAATTGCAGGGGTTGCATAACGCTGTTTTACTTGACTTGCTGTGAGTGCCATTTTTGTCAATAAGGACTGGTTTGTTAATAATTTATACATAGCCCCTGACATTTTTTCAATATGACCAACGGGTATAAGATAACCTGATTTACCCTCTTCTATAAGGTCGGCAGGGCCATGCGGGCAGTCATAGCTTATAGCTGGTAGTCCTAGTGCCATTCCTTCTAATAAAGCATTGGGAAAACCTTCATATTCAGAACTTAAAGCAATGATATCTGCTTTTGCTACTAGGGCATGGGGGTGATTAATTTTACCTGGCAAGTGAACTCTTTGATCTAAGCCATTCGCCTTGATGATTTTTTCCAAATTCTCTCGCTCTACACCCTCACCTAAAATAACCAAGTGGGCTGTCGGAACTTGGTCTGCGATTAATGCAAAAGCCAAGATTAATTGATCATAGTTTTTTTCACGAGATAATCGTCCCATTGCAATCACTTTTTGACCTGAAGGCAGTTGATAATCATGTTGCTTATCAAGTTTAAAATCACTAATAACAGGATTGGGGATAATCTTTATCTTATTGTTAGGAATAAAATCAGTTGCCCAGCTTAGGACACCTGAAGACTGTAAAACGACAGTATCAGCAAAGCGATACACTCTTTTTCTAGCCTGTTGCCAAATATTATCTAAGGGATCTTGTGCTGGGTTGGATCGTTCAGAAACAATCACCTTATGAGAGAAACCAAATGATGAAATAATCGCTAATATATTCGATTGGGGTAATAAGCTCACCACAGCATCAGGACGATAGCTTTTAAATATCATCCTAAGTTTGCGTATACGCTGATAATTTTGTGTTAAAGAGGCACGCAAACTAGCAGACTCATCTAATAGGTTTAAAGTTTTGCGTTCAACCTCTGGATGTAACTCATAAAAATCTGTTGCTATGCCCGCTTGAGTCAGCAACATAACATCCCACTGCTGAGCTGCCCAGTAATTTGCAAAAACAGAAGCAACCCGCTCCGCTCCGCCCATTTCTAATTTTGCAGTAAAAATAATGACACGTTTTTGACTCATGACAGGCTACCTTAGCTTAAATCCGCAATATACCAATCCATCGATTCATCCAAACCCTGCATAATGCGATGACTTGGCTGATAACCTAGATTCTTTTTAGCTTTGCTAATATCTGCTAAAGAATGACGCACATCACCTGCACGAAAATCTCTATACATGGGTGCAACCCCTTCAAGAGGTATTCCCCGTTGCTGTAAACGCTCAACGATTAAAGCATAAAGCTCATTCAAGCTAGTACGATCATGTAGAGCAACATTGTAAGTTTTATTAGCAGCCTCACTTGGAGACAAAGCCGCTAATATATTGGCTTGCACGGTATTATCGATATAACAAAAATCACGTGAGGTCTCACCATCACCATTAATATAAACAGGCTCATTCTTTAGCAGGCTATTCACCCATTTCGGAATCACCGCTGCATAAGCTCCTTGTGGATCTTGACGTTTACCAAAGATATTAAAATAACGTAAACCAATACTCTCTAAGCCATAAGTAGTAGCAAAAACATTAGCATAAAGCTCATTAACATATTTTGTTACCGCATAAGGGCTGAGTGGATTACCAATATTCTCCTCAACTTTAGGTAGGTCAGGATGATCCCCATAAGTTGAACTAGAAGCGGCATACACAAAACGTCTAACACTGGCATCTCGTGCTGCAATCAGCATATTAAGAAAGCCATTGATATTCGTATTATTGGTACGAGCAGGATCTTCTATAGAGCGTGGCACTGAGCCTAAAGCCGCCTGATGCAAAATATAGTCCACACCTTCACAAGCCTTATGACAATCATCAATATTACAAATATCACCTTCAATAAAGGTAAACTGTTCTTCCACTTGTTCTACGGTTAAACCACTATCGGCTAATGCCATACCCACATTATGTGAGTATCCTGTAGAAAAATTATCAAGACCAACAACTTTTTGTCCATGACGTAATAGAACTTCCAGTAAGTTAGAACCAATAAAACCTGCAACCCCCGTTACAAGCCATGTTGATTGAGTGTGTTTTAGTGCTGCTAAGCATGAGTGATAAGCTGTCATTTTATAATCTTCCGTCGACTTCATTGCTATCTAGGATGTATTTTATGTCATAGATAACATGGTTATTTTTAGTAAATTGTTTGATTGCATTCAAGCCCAATGATTTAAATTCATCATGAGCCACCGCCAAAATAACGGCATCATAAGTGTCGATTGCTGGCTCTGAAATCAGAGTAATACCGTATTCCTTATGTGCTTCCTCTACATCAACCCAAGGATCATAAATATCAATGTTACAATGATAATCTGCCAAGGATTCATGCACATCAACAACACGGGTGTTGCGTAAATCGGGACAATTTTCTTTGAATGTCAGTCCCATAATTAAAATATTGCTATCCACAACATGAATGCGTTTTTGAGTCATTAATCGCACCACTTGGTCTGCAATATAGCGACCCATTTGGTCATTGAGTCGCCGCCCTGCTAGAATAATTTCAGGGTTGTAACCCACTTCAATGGCTTTATGAGTCAAGTAATAAGGATCAACACCAATACAATGCCCACCGACTAAACCTGGACGAAAGGGTAAGAAGTTCCATTTTGATCCTGCCGCTTCTAGTACGTCTTCTGTATTAATATTCAAACGTGCAAAAATCATTGCGAGTTCATTAATTAAAGCAATATTAATATCACGTTGGGTGTTTTCAATAACCTTCGCTGCTTCTGCCACTTTAATGGTGCTAGCTTTGTGTGTACCTGCTGTAATGATTCGGTTATAGAGTTCATCCACTAAATCAGCTATTTCAGGCGTTGACCCAGAGGTGACTTTGGTAATAGAGGGGAGGCGATGTAATTTATCCCCTGGATTGATTCTTTCAGGGCTATAACCGACATAAAAACCTTTATTAAACGTAAGCCCTGAATGTTTTTCTAAAATCGGTACACAAACTTCTTCGGTAGCGCCAGGGTAAACAGTCGATTCATAAATCACGATACTGTCTTGACTCAATACTTTACCCACTGTTTCACTCGCTTTGATTAGTGGGGTTAAATCAGGACAATTATGGCTATCAATCGGTGTTGGAACGGTAACTATAAAGATAGAGCAATCCTGTAGGTCTGCTATCTCTGTTGTATAGGAGAGTTGTTTTGCATTGATTAAGTCTTCAGGATCAACTTCTAATGTACTGTCTTTATTTGATCGTAACGCATTAATTCTAGAGTGATTAATATCAAAGCCAATGGTAGTAAGGATTTTGCCAAATTCAACGGCAAGAGGTAATCCCACATAACCCAGTCCGATAATACCTAGGGTTGGATTTTCTAATTTCATTATTGGTATCCATGTTTTCCATACAAGCCGTGTATTGCAATATTTCATGCAAGCCCAGTGCGGCATAAACAAGCACATTAATTAGATTCTTAAATATATTTTATGTGCTAGGAATACTAGTAATACAATATTTATTCAGATAAGGAAGAGCTTCCTCATCGAACGGTAGAGTTTTAAACCTTAAGTGTCTGCTGAAACTGATTGGACATCTCTATATTCTACGCACGCACAATGGCATAATAATTCTACTATGTTCATCTAGTTACGAGGCTCTAGCGTTGTTAACTTATTTAACAGCTCTAGCCATCCGATAAAATATTAGAGGGTTTTAGATATTTTCTACGAATAAATCATCCAAAGATAAGCCACGGTACTCAAAGCTATACCCCTTCATCTGCCGCTCAAGTTTAACCGCTTTTTCTTTTAACTGACCAAGGCGAATACGTCTAGGGTTTCGCTTAATCTCTGCAATCAATACAGTTTTATCAAGTTCGTTGACAGCAACAATATCAATTTCATTTTTGTTACCTGCTTCCCAATAGTTACCGATAACATTATATTGCCCTGTATTGGCAAGTTGCTCTTGAAATAATCGTTCTAACCAAACGCCACTGTAGCTAGAAAAATCACGCTGGATCATTTGTTGTAGAAATTCAAAGTTTCCAATCTCAACCGCACTACGGTAATGATGTACAAAGCGAAACCAGAAGCTTAAAAAAGCATCTTGGATACGGTACTTGACTTGGCGGCTATTAGGCTTAGCAAAAACAGGTGTGATACGTTGAATAATCTCAAACTCTTTTTCTAGTCGTTGCAAATAAGGACCGACTGATATTTCCAGTATGGATTCAATTTGACTGCGACTAGTCTTTCCATTGGCAATACAGGCAAGAATTGAGAAGTAGGTATTTTGTTCACCGCCAAATTCTTCTACAAGGCGATACTTTCCTTCTTCAATAACCAGACTATGCTCACTTAGCCATTGCGACCATAAATCACTATTACTATCCGTTCTAGAAAGCCATTCCAAATACTTAGGCACGCCACCGCTTAATGTGTACCATGTTAGCCAATTCTCAGTACTAAAACGTTGCTGATCTTGTAATAGCTCTGCAATATAGAGTGGCTTTAAAGGCTGTAGGTTGAGACGATTATCGGCACGACCAAATAACGGCTCTTTGCTATCCTGAAAGAGTTTAGTCATCAATGAATAAAGTGATCCGCAACAAATCAGGTGCATATGGCTGTTTGAATGATGTTGATCCCAAAGGTTCTGTAAGTCTGAGAAAAAACCATTATTTAGGCGGATAATATCTTGAAACTCATCCAATATTAGCGTTAAAGGTTGCTGTTTTGTATAGTCAAATAATATGGATAGAATATCGCGTAATTGCTTGGGTTCACCAAAGATGGGAATATTTAGCTGTATGCGTATTTGATTGGCAAACTCTTCACAAAGCAAAGGTTCTGATTTTCGTGATATAAATAAATACAGTGCTTTTTTATTGTGAAAAGTCTGTTGGAGTAAAGCCGTTTTCCCCACGCGACGACGACCTACAAGAAGAGTTAGGCTTGACTGTCCTTCTTCAGCTTGCTGAGACCATTTTAGTAACTGTTTACTTTCTGTTTCACGATTATAGAATTTCATAATTATTATTGTAGCATTTATTACAGTAAGTATTGTTACAGTAATACTTCAATAGTAAGGATTAAACCAAAATCTACGCTTGTTACTTTATTAATACGTACTTATTATCAACAGAAGGAAAGTCAGACATAAAAAAGGCCATAGTAAACTATGGCCAAGGTCACAACGAAGTCCTAAAGAATTAACTCGAAGGAATCTTAAGCTTCTGTCCAATACGAATATGATTTTTATAAACCTTATTCCGATTACTTAAGTTTCTCTGGCTAACACCATATCGACGAGCAATACCAGAAATCGAATCACCTGATTTCACAGTGTGAGTATTAATAACAAAGTAATTATTCAAGGCAACTACGGGCATGTTATGACCCGCAATCTGGGATCGTTTAAAACGAAAAATACCTTTATAAATCGCTCCTGCTAGCTTGTTTTGATAGTAACTTGTTCTCAATCTCCTTTCTTCATAAGGATTACTAATAAAAGCAGTTTCAATTAAAATAGAAGGAATATCAGGTGATTTCAAAACAACAAATGCAGCACTCTCTACTCGGTTACGTAATAGCTTTGTTACCTGTCGAAGCTCCGATAAAATATTCTTCGCTAAGCTAAGGCTATTATCAATCGTTGCATCTTGTGATAAGCCCATTAACATTGTCGATACAGAGTCTTTATTACTCAGTTTTATATTACCCAGCTTGTTCTCATAGCGATTCTCATTCGATGCTAACCAGCGGGCTGCTTCACTAGACGCACCCTTTTCAGAAAGAATAAAAACTGAAGAGCCTTTCAGGTGT
This sequence comes from Thiotrichaceae bacterium, assembly GCA_023144895.1. Taxonomy (GTDB): domain Bacteria; phylum Pseudomonadota; class Gammaproteobacteria; order Thiotrichales; family Thiotrichaceae; genus HyVt-477. Next base: position 11,446 of record JAGLEV010000051.1, on the reverse strand, counting down.
TTGTTAGGATTGGCATCAGCATGAATAGAGATAAATAAATCGGCTTTCTTTTGTCTCGCAATTTCCATACGTTCACGCAGTGGAATATAGTAGTCACCTGAGCGAATCAATACACCACGCATATTTGGAGCCTTATCTAATAGGCGCTTTAAGCGTTTTGCAATTTGTAGAACCACGGTTTTCTCTAAAGTACCCTTGGATCCAACGGCACCAGAATCTCGACCACCATGCCCTGCATCGATAGCAATAACAAAATTACTATTACGCCTTACTCTTCGTCTTTGTAATTGAACGGGAACTCTTCGCTTTACAGCTTTCGCTGGTTTTGGAGCAACTTTTACAACAGGTTTTTCTGGTTTTGGAACAACCTTTACTACCTGTTTAACAGCAGGTTTAGCTTTTTCAGGGTTAAGTAAAAGTACTAAGTTACGCCCGCGCAAAGTCACTTGAGGTTCTATTTCCTGAGTGACATCAAAAACTATTCGCAAGTTGCCATTGTGTTGAGCATGACGCACACTTTTTAGAAATTTTGGCTGTTGACCCACTAAGTTAAATTTACCTTTAGTCTCGAGAACATCCAGTACAATACGGTGTGGTGATTTTAATGCAAAGGTTCTATATTTAACAGGTTTTGAAAATGAAAAATAAACCGTTTTATCCGTTATTTTCACATCTGACTGAAGCAAACTATCATCAGCATAGACTTGAAAACCCAGTGATACAGAAAGTATTGAGGCACAAAGAGTAGCAGTGAACCATCGTATATATTTTTTATTTTGTGAGGATAGGAACATTGTTAAAATCGATTATTGGTAGTTAATTAGTGTATGAACGTAGGATTAATTATAGTAAATAGCATTATAGAACTAATTTCAAGTAGTTTTTAGGTATATCTCGCAAACAACTGAAATTAGTAGATAAGAGTTGTTAAAATTAGGCACTAATTTTTTAATAAAGTGCTAAGCGACCTTCATCTTGATAGTGTAAATTCAATGATAGATCAGCTTTAGGTAAATAGCCATCAGCCTTCTCAGGCCATTCAATAAGACACAGTGCTTGTGAATGAAAGTAGTCTCGACAACCAGCATATTCTAGTTCTTCTGGATCACCTAAGCGGTATAAATCAAAGTGGTAAATTTCCCGACTAGCTAAATGATAGGGTTCGACCAAAGTATAGGTAGGACTTTTCACTGCACCATAATAATTAAACGCCATTAAAAAACCACGAACAAAAGTCGTCTTCCCTGCACCTAAATCACCGTTGAGAAAAATCACTCCACCTGAAGAAAATTGCTGGGCAATACTTTTTCCGAGTTGTAACGTTGCTTCTTCATCTGCTAAAAATAATTCCATAATATTAATTCATCACCTTGTGAAGTCTAAGCCATCAATAACTATCTTATGTTCTTTTTTGCTATCAAAATCTAGCTTACTATAAGTCATCTTAGCTAGTATCATTGACAGGCTAAATCCTGCCAACAACAGTCACCTATCGCTTAGGCTTCAGTTCGTTAGCACGATTAACAGGTATAATCACCGTTTTATTATGAGATCGCTAATTGAATGACAATACCCATAAGTAGCCAGCTAAATATTACTGAGCTTAGCAGTAAAATTAACCGATGGGCTAATGAACTTGGTTTTGACGATGTTGGCTTTAGTGATATTGATTTAAGTCTTGCAGAAGAGAAGTTAATACGCTGGCTAGATAAGGGTTTTCAGGGTGATATGGAATGGATGGGTCGCCATGGTACAAAACGTAGCCGCCCTGCTGAACTCGTTGAAAATACACTCGGTATTATTAGTGTTCGGATGAACTATTTACCCCCTGATCAGGTTGATCCTATTATGGTACTCAATCACCCTGAGCTGGCATATATTTCACGTTATGCGCTTGGTCGAGATTACCATAAAACCCTGCGTAAACGCTTACAAAAACTCGCACAAAAAATTACAGCTGAAGTAGAATCTTTTAGCTATCGTGCCTTTGTTGATAGTGCGCCTGTATTAGAAAAGGCGATTGCAGAAAAAGCAGGTTTAGGCTGGATAGGAAAACATAGCAATATTCTTAATAAAGACTCAGGATCTTGGTTTTTTCTTGGTGAAATTTATACTAATATCGCCTTTCAAAGCCCAGTAGCACAAAAAAACCACTGTGGAAGTTGTACAGCCTGTATTGATATTTGCCCTACTGCGGCAATTGTTGAGCCTTATGTCGTTGATGCACGACGCTGTATTTCTTATTTAACCATTGAACACAAGGGAGTAATACCTGAAGAATTTCGAGAAGCAATGGGCAATCGTATTTATGGCTGTGATGACTGTCAGCTTATTTGCCCTTGGAATCGATTTTCACAAACGTCCGATTTAGCAGATTTTGCCGTGCGTCAAAATTTAGATACTGCGACCTTGCTTGATTTATTTAGCTGGACTGAACAGCAGTTTTTAAATCGACTCGAAGGCTCTGCAATTCGTCGCATTGGCTGGGATCGCTGGCAACGAAATATTGCTATTGCCTTAGGTAATTCACCTTACCGTCCCATTATTATAAAGACCTTAAAGAGCCAGTTAAAACAACATTCTGGCTGGGTAGTAGAGCATATACAATGGGCTATATCTAGACAAAAGTCACAATCTAATCACTCTATCTAACGAGATAAAAAAACAGCCAATATTACTCGTTACTTATCCTATTAAATAAGGTAGGCTAACCTAACAATGCCTGTCAATAACCATTGAAATAACATACTCTATTGATTAAGAATCAAATAGACTCAAAAATAAACATGATAATTTATACCTATTTTTTGCTACCCATTACAACAAATCACGTGACTCAACGTGTGTTAATAACATTACTTGGCTTCATTTTATTGACCACTCCTGTCTTCGCTAAAATGAATAGTGAAGATATTTATGTGGAAACAGAAAATTCAGTCTTCCAAATCCGTGTTGTACACGATCAAACAGAAAAAAAATCAAGTATTGGCTCAGGATTTACTGTGGTGCAAGGCAATATTATTGCAACTAACTATCACGTTATTAGTGGTTATATCGATGCTCCAGATCAATACAAACTAGAATACCTCTCCCGCTCTGGAAAAAAAGGTCATCTAAAAGTGATTGATATTGATATCACTCATGACCTTGCGGTATTAAAAGCAGAGGAAGATATCGGAGAGCCGCTAGAATTTGCTGAAATACCTGAAGAAGGTGCTAGAATTTTTTCCTTAGGCAATCCTTTAAATCTTGGTTTTTCTATTATTGAAGGTGTCAATAATGGTATCCGCACCAATAGTGAAGAAAAATACATCCATGTCTCTGCTAGCCTAAATCCAGGTATGAGTGGTGGGCCGACGCTGAATGAAGATGGCAAGGTTATTGGTATTAATGTTGCAACACAGGGAAATGAACTCAGCTTTCTCGTTGCAGCCAATCACTTAAAATCCTTACTTGACCGAGTGAAGGAAAGAGAATTCAAAGCCATTATTGATGTCCAAGATACGGTTTCTGATCAACTGGTCATTAATTCACAAAATCGCTTACACCGCATTATGCAAAATGAATGGGGAACCAGTAAAATTGGAGAGCTCATTGTTCCCTCTTTACTATCAACTAGCTACCATTGCTGGGATGCGAGCCAGCCACAAAAAGCTGAAGATTTATTTAAACTCACATCATCTCACTGTACAAATAACTATAATATCTTTTTAAACTCTAATCTTGATGTGGGTGGTATCAGCTATGAATACCACTGGGTAGAAAGTGATGGGCTCATACCTGCACGCTTTTATCGTGCAACCTATGTCACAATGAATAGCAGTGTGCCAGCAAATAATGCGGGGGCCGATGATGTCACTAACTTTTCTTGTATTACCCGTTTTGTTAAAATTGCTGGAACGGACTTTAAAGCAAGTATTTGTCGACGTGACTATCACAAGTATGTCGGTCTCAGTGATATTTTAATTACCATGGCAATGGTGGGAAAAGACCGTAAAGGCTTTATTTTTAATCTCGATTTGGTAGGTAGTGACTTTGACTCTGCTATGGGCCTATTCGAAAAAATGACTCAAAAGATACAATGGCAAAAGTAATTATCGAAGTCTGTCGACGTGGTTTACAACAATTTCATCCGATAAGTAACGACCGAATCACTATTGGTCGTGCCTTTGATAACGATATTATTCTTTCTGAATCCACTGTTTCAGCTCACCATTTATTGATTGAAGGTGATTTAGACGCGGGTCTAAATATCACTAATCTATCCAATGAAAATATCACTAAGTTAAATAAAACAGTACTACCCTCTGATGTAAAACAAGCGGTGTCATTGCCTGTGGATATTATTGCTGGTAGCTTAAAACTGAGGGTACTCTCTTCAGAAACAGCAGTAGCACCCACCCAAATACAGAAATCTAAAGGAATATTTCATCAATTAAGTCACCCTTTCTGGGCAATAAGTCTATTAATTTTCACTCTATTTGTCTTTATTGCCGATGAATATCTTGCGACTCCAACGGATAAAAGTATCTGGCAGTATGTTGTTATAAAATATACCTCCTACCTTTACTTACTACTATTTTTCCTTGTTATTGTTGGAATTAGCCGATTAGCAAGCCACCGTTGGGATGTCTTTCCCGCCCTAACCACGGCTTCATTGCTTTTTCTAATACCAGAGCTAGTCGATTATGCGGGTGAAACGATTAGCTACTACTTTAGTGATGACACGGTAAGTAATATAATGAAAAACATTGTCAGTGTTTTATTATTACCTATCTTACTCACCCTCTTTATTATTCATGTTGCTCACTCTAAAACACTCCAAGCCATTGGGATCTCCTTATTAGTTAGCACCCCCCTAATTGCTCATCATATTTTAAACTTTATTGAAGAAGCCGCCGCTCCAGACTTTGTGCATCTGCCCAACTATAATAAACAATTAAGTCATTGGGACATCCGCCAACAAGAGACTATTTCTATTGTAGACTTTATTACTGAAGCAGATAAAAAACTCGGTGATGAAGTCTTTCAAGAAATCGTCGGAAAAAATGAAAATGAAAACGAGAATTAGGACTATGCCAAGTTTATTAATTACAGGTGCTAACCGCGGTATTGGACTTGCACTATGCCAACTCACTGCAAAGCAAGACTGGACTATCCATGCTTGTTGTCGCCAGCTTGATCAAGCCACAGAGCTATTAGCATTACAAAAGCAATACCCTCAACAGATACAATGCCATACACTTGATGTACGTGATGAAAAACAACTCAATATGCTACAGAGTACTATTGGCTCAGACCCTATTGATGTATTAATTAATAATGCGGGTATTCATGCAGTCACAGCATCTCAATTTGGTCGTTCTACAGAGAAAGCCACGACATGGGAAGAAGCGGTACAGGTTAATTTATTAGCACCAATGAAGCTGATGGAATTATTTGTTGATAATATTGCATCGAGTTCGATGAAAGTCATTGCTAATATCAGTAGTAAAATGGCCAGTATGGATGATAATGGATCAGGGGGTGCTTATGCTTATCGCGCCACTAAAGCGGCACTCAATGCGGTTAGTGTTAGTGCTGCTCGTGATCTAAAACATCGTGATATTATTGTCATGATTCTTCATCCTGGTTGGGTTCGCACCGATATGGGAGGACCTAATGGTGAAATCTCTGTTGAAGAATCAGCAACACGTTTATTAGCAATGATCACCAGCGCAGAGATGAAACATAGCGGGCAGTTTCTCGATATTGATGGCACAGAGATTGCTTGGTAAGTATCAACACTATGCAAGTCCTGTTACTCACTCCACCCATGACCCAACTCAATACGCCCTATCCTGCGACGGCTTATTTAACAGGATTTTTACGTGAACAAGGTTATACAGTTACCCAACGTGATTTAGCCATCGAAGTATTGCTTCGCATGTTAAGCACGAAAGGCTTAGATCAAATACTTGAGCGTGTCGAAGACTTTTATGCCGATACCGATGATGATGAACTCGATGACGATATTTATGACTTTTTTAGTCATTTTCAGCAATATCGTCAATGTGTTGAACCCACCATTCGTTTCTTGCAAGGCAAAGATCCTAGTCTCGCTATTCGTATTGCATCACGTCAATTTTTACCAGAAAGTAATAGTTTTAATCGCTTAGATGATATGGCGGAGTTATTTGGTGATCCATTGCAGAATGCCTTTGGTACACTGGGTACACAGGATAAGGCAAAATACCTAGCGACTTTATTTATTAATGATCTTATCAATGTGATTACCAAAGCGGTTGACCCACACTTTGAAGTCTCTCGTTATGCAGAACGCTTAGCCTCATCGAACCCGAGCTTTGATGATCTTAATCAAGCCCTACAGCACCATAGTTTTACCCAAGACATCATCAATCAATGCCTCCAAATTCACCTTCAAAAAATACAGCCTGATATTGTTGGAATTACCGTGCCTTTTCCGGGTAATATGCTCGGTGCTTTGCAAATGGCTCAAATAATAAAAAGCAATAACCCTCATTGTATCGTCACCCTAGGTGGTGGTTATATTAATACCGAACTACGACAACTCAATGACCCACGATTATTTGATTGGGTCGATTATATAACCTTAGATGATGGTGAGCGCCCATTATTAACCTTATTAGAATATTTAGCAGGTCGGCGAGAACAAAGTGAATTAGTACGCTGTTTCTTTATGCAGGATCAACAGCTTGTTTATCAAAAAGGTCAACTGACTGACTTCCCACATACTGATATTGGTACGCCGACTTACGATGGATTAGATTTAAGCCTATACCTTTCACTCTGTGAAATGCTTAATGCCATGCATCGTATTTGGAGTGATGGGCGCTGGAATAAACTGACCGTAGCACATGGTTGTTATTGGTCAAAATGTAGCTTTTGTGATATTAGCCTTGATTATATTAAACGTTATGATGATGCGGGGGCTGATATTTTAGTACAACGTATTGAGTCATTAATTGCCGAAACAGGGCAAACAGGATTTCATTTTGTTGATGAAGCCGCGCCGCCTAAAGTCTTATTTGCACTCGCAGAACGTTTAATTGAAAAAGGCATTACCATCACATGGTGGGGCAATATTCGCTTTGAAAAAACCTTTACTCCAGAACGTTGTCAGCTCTTAGCAGACTCTGGTTGTATTGCCATTAGTGGTGGCTTAGAAGTTGCCTCTGATCGCTTACTCAAACAAATGAAGAAAGGGGTGACTGTCACTCAAGTTGCCCAAGTCACCAAAGCTTTTAGTGATGCTGGAATTCTTGTTCATGCTTATCTTATGTATGGCTTCCCTACTCAAACAGCAGATGAAACCGTACTATCATTAGAATATGTTCGCCAATTAATGATGAACAATTGCTTCCAATCAGCCTATTGGCATCGCTTCTCTGCAACAGCACACAGCCCGATTGGACTAGAACCTAAGCAATATGGTGTACAGTTATTACCAGCCAGCCAGCTTGGCTATGCTCACAATGATATTGAATTCACTGATCACCTTGATACAAACCATGAAATGCTAGGCAAAGGCTTAAATAAGGCACTTTATAACTACATGCATGGTATTGGTTTTAATGAACCCTTAAAATTTTGGTTTGATGATGCCGTCAATATGCCAAAGTTACCAAAGAGCTATATTTATAACGCCCTATTTGAAAAATGAATCACTATTCTTTAATAAGGTATTTCTAATCAATATCTTAACTATTATAGATTTTTAATAGTAAAGTTTAATTTTCTCAGGTATTGTCTTTAATAAGCTAGAGCAAAGGACGCTCTACTATTGATTTTATTACTATTTCTATCAAAAATATAGAGGGATTTATGACTTACCGAGTATCTTTAGGATTACTGTGTGCATTACTTTCACTAGGGTGTAATTTAACAGGACCCAATCACTTTAACCCAAAGAAAACACAATATAATTTAATGAAAAGTGCTGTTAGCAATCATAATCGTCAAATTGGCCCTTATTGTTGTTCAGGTAAAACGCTGACGATTAAAAACCAAGATAACGAACCGATTGGTTACATCCACCTAGCTAAAAAAAGCAAAGCCTATCCCAAACTCGAAGTCTTAGTTTCTGGTATTAGTAGCACTCTACAACCTCAGCCAGAGATTATTAATTCAAAGCTAATCATCGCCGCAGATAAGGCTCATAAAAAAGAATATACCGTCAATGTAGGCTGTGTCTCCTATCTCTTTCATCATTTGAAAGCTAACTTCACCACAGACAAAAGCCAACAGGTCTACTTTACAGGTCTTCCTTCTCACTTAATGGTTGATGTGAAAATTAAACCTTGTAACAAAGTTTAGCTCCCTACAAGAAACCTTGAACACATCATATTATTTTATCTGTGATAGATTTATCATCGACTCTCAGTTAGCGTAACGACCGTTTAGCGATTTATGCTACTAAAACAAGGGATTTGGATAAAATAGACCTATTTGTAGCGATTATGAGTAATTTTGACCTCCTTTTTTCATTGGCTGTCAAGTTATTATCAACATATCATTGATAAGAAATTATTAAGCTATGATTCTGTATAAGCAATCAATAAAGGTATCTTATACTATTACTATCAATTACTTATAGTATTTTTTTAATTTTATTCATTAGGCTTTACTTTTACACTCAAATAAGATAATAAAGTTATCCACAAAGTTATCCACAGCTTTGTGGATAACTCTGGATAACTTTATTGTCCCAATAATTTCTATCAAATCGCTATTATTTTCAGCTCGCTTATAACTATTTCTTATCCCAAGTGTCTCGTAAACCGATGGTGCGATTAAAAACTAATTTATCCACACTAGAATGTGCTTCATCTTTCTTAAAATAGCCTTCACGTTCAAACTGAAAGTAATCCTCTTCTGTTGCATTCGCTAGACCCACTTCAGCCTTACATCCTTGCACAACTTCAAGACTATTAGGATTAATACACTCTAGGAAATCCTTACCCCCTGCATCAGGAGCTTCATCAGTAAATAAACGATCATAAAGGTGAACGTCACAATCAACATGGTTTTTAGCAGACACCCAATGAATAACGCCTTTTGCTTTAATTCCATCCGCAGGATTTTTACCTACTGTATCTTCAATAATCCGCGCACGGACTTCAATAATCTCACCCTGATCATTTTTAATCGCTTCATCGGCTTCAATAATATAAGCATTTCTAAGACGAACACGCTTACCAATCACTAAACGTTTATACTTTTTATTCGCCGCTTCTCTAAAATCCTCTTGATCAATCAATAGCTCTGAATCAAAAGGTAGGCTTCGTGTTCCCATATCATCACGGTTAGGATGACCTGCTGCTGATAATATCTCAGTTTTATCACTAGGATAATTCGTGAGTGTGACTTTTAGAGGATGCAGAACGCACATGGCACGAGTCGCATTTTCATTAAGGTCTTCACGAATCGCATATTCCAACATGCTGACATCAGCGATACCATCCACCTTAGTCACTCCTGTCATCTTCGCAAAAGTACGAATGGATTCTGGCGTAAAACCACGGCGACGCAAACCCGAAATCGTTGGCATTCGAGGATCATCCCAGCCTTCAACATGATTCTCATCGACCAGTAACTTTAATTTACGTTTACTGGTGATGGTGTAATTAACATTAAGACGGGAAAATTCATATTGGTGCGGTGTTGCAGGAACAGGAAGGTTTTCAATAAACCAATTATACAAAGGACGATGCTCTGCAAACTCTAGGGTACAGATTGAATGCGTAATCTCTTCAATCGCATCACTTTGACCATGCGCAAAATCATAGGAAGGATAGATACACCATGTATCTCCTGTTTGATGATGAGAAACATGTTTAATACGATAGATCACGGGATCACGTAGTTGAATATTAGGTGAGTTCATAGCAATTTTTGCTCGTAAACTACAATGCCCTTCAGCAAAATCACCTGCTCGCATTTTTGCAAATAAGCTAAGATTCTCTGCCACGCTACGATCACGATAAGGACTATTTTGTCCTGGCTCTTTTAATGTACCCCGTAGTTCACGACCTTCTTCTTGCGTAAGGTCACAAACATAGGCTTTACTCTGTTTGATTAATTCGACAGCCCAATCATGCAGTTGATCAAAGTATTGTGAGGTAAAACGAATATCACCATCCCATTGAAAACCAAGCCATTGCACATCTTTTTTAATGGATTCGACGTACTCAATATCTTCTTTAACAGGATTGGTGTCATCAAAACGAAGGTTACATGTACCACCAAAATCTTGGGCTAAACCAAAGTTAATACAGATCGATTTTGCGTGACCAATATGTAGGTAGCCATTCGGCTCTGGAGGGAAACGTGTTTTAATTTGGCTAACGGTCTTATTCACTAAATCATCGTTAATAATTTTTTCAATGAAGTTATGTGGCTTATCAGTAGTATTCGTATTCATGAGTATTAATCTGTATAGAAATTATAAGACTATTCTAGCCTGATTTCTAATCGGTTCCCATTTTAAAATAAACGGCTGTTTAGGTTAAAGCAAAAAAAGTAGCCTTAATTGCTTGTATGAGACGGCTTATGACCATCTTGAATGTCATGGTAAAGAATGGGATGAAAAATTAGCTTAATCACTTGACTTACAACCACCGTCACCTGTTAGACTTTTTTTATTACTTATTCTGATGATTTAACTCAATTATTTCCCATAATTCACTGGTGAGTAAGTGGGGTAAACTGCTTTTTTATAGTCATCAATATTTCTGGTAACAATAGATTCAAATCCCACTAGCTGTCCCGAATAATACTGAACAGCATCTTCAAAGTCAGTAAATTGAGAGTCTATTGAGAGCAACAAAACTTCTTTGTCTACTTTTTCAATTTCAAAGAAAGCCAATAGTTTTTTAATCGATATTTTAGCTTTATTTCTGTTATGAATTTTTGAAACTAAACAGTCTATCGTCATGGTTTTAAATACAATGGAAGAGAATCATGAGTATGCCATCCAAGAAGTAAACCTGAAAAAGTAATCTACATAGTGAAGCAAGAAACCCGCTTGTCCAACAAATGGTTCAGCTCGTGGCTTCTCGCTGCACGAGAATCACGATCTAACCTTATTTAGATTTTATTGATAAGCCACTGAATTTAAGCCAAACTCAACTCTAAAATTCGATGCTTTTACAATGGGCATTACTTTGCCTTTTTCTTTACTTAGTGAAACAATACCATACCTCTCAAGTGTTTTTAATGTTCTTGATAAGTTTGATTTTTTACGATGGCTTATTTCTTCCAGCTCAGTTAATGACTTGGGTTTATGCTTGATAATAAGCTTTAAAAGGTCTTGATTTTCATTGCTTAACACTTGTGATAATGATTTTATAGACTCAAACCATACCTTAGGCTCATTTTTTTTAGGTTTGTATTCGCCCTTTGCTATCGCAATAGTTCTATTTTT
>JAGLEV010000050.1 GCA_023144895.1 Thiotrichaceae bacterium | reverse complement strand
CTTACAATTAGTTTATTGAAAGATAAAGTACGAGAAGTGATAAAAAATGATAGTACTTTGGAGAATAAAGTTGTTACTTGTAAAATAAATGAATTAAGAAATAGTGGCGGATACAATATTGTTTCAGTAGGTCTTCGAAGTAATGATAATGTAATTGGAAGTATCGACATTAAAGCCGAAGAAGTTGATTCCGAAATAAAAGTTGGTAAAGCTTTTACAATTTAAAGTTTTGGGTAGTTATAATGAATGAGTTTTTAATAATTGATAATAATATTAATATTAATAGTTTAGATAAAAATATAATAAAACCAGCTAATGAATTAATTCAAGAATTAGATATGCTTGATGAGAATATAGATAAAATTTCATTTTCATTAGTATTAAATAATAGGTTTGAAGATCTAAGTAAATTTTTTTCTAATAAGTTAGTATCAATAATAGATTTAAATACACCTATAGTTATGAGTGGCACTCAAGATATAAAAATAAGTTCCTTTAAAAACAAAATGAAGGATTTGCTTCTTAATAATACTCCTTTTCCTTCAGGTGTAGACCATCTATCATTATTAATACTCTACAATAAAAAATTTAATCAAGTTAATATTAAAGGTCTTGATGCTACTGATCATCTTAATAAACCAGAGGCGTTTTTTATTCCAAGAAAACCCATCTATTCTCTTGACCAAGTTATTCTAACAGATTTTTTAGAAAGTGAAATCAGTTCAGCTTTAATGATTCTTAAGAAGCGTGAGCTTATTTATGAAACTTGGGGCTTTAATGAAATTGAACCCTCCCCTAAATCAATTTTGAATTTTTTTGGCCCACCTGGTACGGGAAAAACTATGACAGCAAACGCCATAGCTCATCATCTGGAAATTAATATAATGGCATTAAATTATGCAGATATTGAGTCTAAATATGTCGGTGAGGCTCCAAAGAATCTTGTTAAAGCATTTGAAATTGCTGAAAAAGAAGAAGCCTTATTGTTTTTTGATGAGGCCGACTCCTTCTTGGGTAAAAGAATAACTAATGTTTCATCTAGCTCTGATCAGGCAGTAAACTCTTTGCGAAGCCAGATGTTAATATTACTTGAGGGCTATAATGGAATAATAATATTTGCTACTAATTTAATTGAAAATTATGATAAAGCTTTCGAATCTCGAATTTTTAAACATATAAAATTTGATCTTCCATCTAAAACTCAAAGAATAGCTCTAATAAAAAAACTTACTCCAACTAAGTTACCATTTGAAAAAGAAATTACTAGTAAGCAGTTTATTTCCCTAGCTGACTTATCAGAAGGGTTTTCTGGTAGAAATATAAAAAATGCAATATTAAATACACTTACTGATGTAGCTTTAAAAGATATGAAGTACTTCAAATTTGATGATTTTAATGTGTCATTTACAAATATGTCCATGAGGCTTTCTAGCCTGCATAGTACTTCTATAGATATAGGTAAAATTGAAGATAAAATTAAATTACAATTAAATAACAGAAACACTAATAAAACTTTAGATAGTCTAGAAACTAATTAATGATGCTAGAGCAGTTTGTTACATGAACTAACTGTCAAGACCCGCTTGGTTATAAACTTTCTTCTTAAAAACTTCAGGTTTCTTAGCGTACCATTTTTTCATCGATTGCACCGGTGTTAAGTGCTCCAAGTTTCGTTGAATAATGTGTTGATTCTAAACAGTTAGCTAAACTCTATTTTTGAGATTTGATTAATCAACTGACTCATTAATTAATATCTAGAGCTGAAAACTAGGCATATTATAGAAAGTATGACTCTATAATACACCCGCTTTTAAAATTGATAATGCTTAATCAATTGCCCGAGGAACATACTCCCCACGAGGCCAACTGGGTGCAGATAAACACTCACCTAAATTAGCATTAGACAGGCGTTCACGCACTTCAAGCAAGCGTTCAACCAAGCCTTCTTCAACAATAGCATAAGCTTCAGGGTCTTCAACACGATCCACCACAATACCCAATAATTCAGTAATAGCATTACCAATCGAGTTTTGTGAAATAGTCACAATCAAACGTCCTAAATCATCACGATAAAGAATCTGTTTATACGCAGGTCTCCAACGAATTTCATTAGCAAACTGTGGATCTTGAATAACACGCTCTCGAAGGTCGCGAGCCACACGAATAAAGATATTATTATGTAGCAATACATTCTCAATTTGCGATGGAAAAGTTGCATCACTAGGAATATTTGCCTCGCCCGTTGCCACCAAAGAAAAGAAGGTATTATAGAAGTCAAGAAAGCCCAATAGAACTTGCTCATACTCATACCAGAAATAGCGATCTTTAAGGCTTTCAGCACCACCTTGCACTTCCCATGATGGTAAGCCTTGTGGGAAGCCCGTGACTTTTAAAGAAGCGGCATCAATATCAAGTGATTTAAGAATTTGTAAATCCAACACTTCTAAAAATTGACGATAGCAGTCACTGAGTTGGCGTAAGAATAAAGTATTTTGACCACTATCCGTTAGATTAGGATCATTAGGATTCGCTTGCTTAGCGGCTTTAAGGTCTTCCATTGGGAACACCATAAAGTGATTATGAATCATCCGAATACTGGGTACACCGGGCTTATTTAATGGCCATGTTGAATCTAAGCTTGCCTCACCACAGAGAACAACATGCTCAGCAGGGTCAGGATATTTATCCAACATATACTCACAAATAATTTGCGTCATTTGTTGCCATACTTTTTTCTGATCACGCTTCATTTGATCACGACGAACTGGTCGACCTAAAGGATCAAGAATACGACGCGAAACATCAAGAATAATCGAAGTATCAAACTCACCACTATGCCCAACTAACTTACGATATAGCAATAAGTCTTCAGGCGTACGAAATAGACCATTTTCTTGTGCAAGATTATTTAAATTAGCGGGACTATTAAAAAACTCAACCCGACTCATCCCCTTAGGAATGGACAAAGTCATTTTAGGACGCGGTGTTACAATAATGCGGGGACTAGACTTCATAAGCGCTCTCTATATCAATTTATAATTCCGCACTATACTACTCTGTCTCACCATCAAACAACATAATCAATATCAATAAAATAGCACCTATTGAAATAGCAACATCAGCAATATTAAACGTTGCAAAATGATAGTCTGCACTAATCATTGCCACAGGAAAATGAAAGTCAATAAAATCCGTGACTTTACCTTCCATGAGACGATCAACTAAATTGCCAATTGCACCACCAATAATTAATGAAAGGCTAATGGCCATCCATCCTGCTTTATCCGATAATTTATATAACCAACGAATTAATACCACACAAACAACCACGGTTAAAACACTAAAAAACCATCGCTGAGCACCGCCCATTGAAGCACCTAAACTAAACGCCGCTCCTTCGTTATAGCGCAAGACCATATTAAGAAAAGAAGTTACTGGATAGACTGTGCCATCGGCTAAACGCTCAACAGCCATCCACTTTGATAATTGATCCGCTACAATGATAAGCGCTGAAAGCCATCCCCATTTAAGCATACTGTCGTACCTCTCCATCACCCTCTACATTTTCAATACAACGGTCACAAAGCTCGGGGTGGTCAGCATTATTACCAATAGTTTCACTATGATGCCAACAGCGTACACACTTTTCATGCTCCGAACTTTGCGCGACTATTGAAAGATTTTCACCTTCAATAGTGATTGCATTATCAGGCACATCAGTCAAAGCCACTACTTTTGCTGAAGAAGTCATCAGTATAAAGCGTAGTTCATTACCCAATTTAATCAAGCTGGTAAATAAATCACCATCACAATAGAGCGTCAATTCAGCATCTAAGGATGAACCAATCTCCTCTGCAATCCGTAAAACCTCTAATTGCTTACTCACTAATTCACGGGTATGGAATATTTGTTGCCAGTCACTTTCAGTGATCTCAGCCTCACTGTCCAAAGGTTGTAATTGATCATACCAAGCCGTCAACAAAACATAATCTGCTTTATCATCACCTGGCAAGTGCTTCCACAACTCTTCTGCAGTAAAACTAGTAATTGGCGCTAGCCAACGAATCATTGCTGATAAAATATGATACGTTGCTGTTTGTGCCGAGCGACGTGCTAGGCTATCTCCTTTGCAGGTATATTGGCGATCTTTAGTAATATCCAAGAATAAACTTCCTAGATCAATCGAACAAAAACGTAGTAGCTCTTGATAGACTAAATGGAATTGGTAATTATCATGTGACTTTAAGATAATATCTTGTGTTTTTGCAGCCTGTGCCACAGCCCAGCGATCCAGTGGTAAGAGGTTACTCATTGGCACACAATCTTTTGCTGGATCAAAATCATTCAAATTAGATAACAAAAAACGTGACGTATTACGAATACGACGATAACCATCCGCAATGCGTTTAATAATCTCATCCGAAATAGTCATTTCACGACTATAGTCACAAGAAGTTGCCCATAACCTTAAAATATCGGTACCAAACTTCTTATTGATACTCTGTGGGAGAATAGTATTGCCCTTCGACTTGGACATTTTTTCACCCTTAGCATCAACCGTAAAGCCATGAGTTAATACTGTTTTATAAGGTGCTTTCCCTCGCATTGCTACGGCTGTTTTCAATGATGATTGAAACCAACCTCGGTGTTGATCTGAACCTTCTAAATATAAATCCGCTGGCAAGTTCAATGCTTCCCGACGATCAACAACAGAAGCATGCGTTACGCCAGAATCAAACCAAACATCTAAGGTATCCATTACCTTATCGTAGCTATCCGCTTCATCACCAAGTAAATCGGCTTTATCTAAAGAGAACCACGCTTCAACACCTTTTTTATCAATCAATAAAGCGGCTTTTTCAAATAATGCATTGGTCTGAGGATGTAGCTCACCCGTTTCTTTATGGACAAATAAAGTAATCGGCACTCCCCATGTGCGTTGGCGTGAAACACACCAATCAGGACTATTTTCAATCATCGATTGAATACGTGATTGTCCCCAATCAGGTAGCCATTTCACACCATCTAAGCTGTCTAATAACTGTTGACGTAAACCTGTCTCATCCATGCTGATAAACCATTGCGGTGTTGCACGAAAAATCAATGGACGATTATGTCGCCAACAATGTGGATAGCTATGCTCTAAAGGCTGATAGCAAAGTAGCTTACCTTGTTCTTTTAAGACCTCGATGACATGAGGATTGGCTTCATCAACACTTTCACCTGCAAAAATTTCTGCACGTTCTAAAAAATAACCATCGCCACCGACAGGATTATCAACCTCTAAACCATACTGTTTGCCAACAACAAAATCTTCCTGACCATGCCCTGGTGCGGTATGAACACAGCCTGTACCCGCATCCGTTGTCACATGCTCACCGAGGATGACAGGAACTTGACGATCATAGAATGGATGCTGACATTGTAAATGCTCTAAATCAGCCCCTTTACAACGCTGTAATACTTTACCCGTTAATTCAGCACGTTCTAGAACAGACTCATACAAAGCTTCAGCTAAAACTAAACGTTCGCCCTCCACTTGTACCAACACATAATCTAGTTCAGCATGCACGGCAATAGCTTGGTTTGCGGGAAGTGTCCACGGTGTGGTTGTCCAAATAACAACAGAGACTGCCCCCTCTCCTGTAAGATCAGCCCCCATGCGCTTGGCTAAATCATCTTCATCTACCACGCTAAAACGCACATCAATTGATGATGATGTCTTATCTTCGTATTCAACTTCTGCCTCTGCTAATGCAGAACCACAGTCAACACACCAATGCACTGGCTTTTCACCCTTGCGTAAATAACCATTTTCAACAATCTTACCCAAAGAACGAACAGTATCGCCCTCCGTTTGGAAATCCATCGTTAAATAAGGCTTATCCCAATCACCTAATACACCCAAACGCTTGAAATCTTTCTTCTGTAACTCAACCTGAGACTTAGCATATTTACGACAAATCTCACGAAACTTAACCGCATCAACCTTAGTACCCACCTTACCCACTTTAGCTTCAACTTTTAATTCAATGGGTAAACCATGACAGTCCCAACCAGGAATATAAGGTGTATCAAAGCCACTCAAAGTCTTCCCTTTAAGGATAATGTCTTTTAATATTTTATTAACAGCATGGCCAATATGAATATTACCATTGGCATAAGGAGGACCATCATGCAAAATAAACTTCGGACGACCCGCACAATGTTCACGTAACAAACCATAGAGATCCGCTTGTTCCCATGCTTTTAACATTTCTGGTTCTTTTTGTGCCAAATTACCTCGCATAGGAAATTTAGTGGAAGGTAAGTTTAAAGTTTTTTTATAATCAGTCACTGCTAGCTATCCGTCGTGTTTACGCTATTAATTTAAGAGCGTAAGAATAACAACTTTTTAAGCTTGGGCATAGGGGACTCATTGGCTAATTATTGAAGTGAGCATTATCCTAAAGTACCCAACCATCGCTTGCTCTTTTGAATCTAAACCCAAACAATGCTACCTTTCATAAATGACTCTGTATAAAGATATAGAGCCTTACCTTATCATTGCATATTAACCTAACTAGAAAAGAATATGGCTAGAGCACTAAATTTCACGTTAAATCAACAGCAATTTAACTTTGAAATACAAAAAGTTGACCGATCTAAAATCTATGGCTATACCGCTATCGATGTTAAAGATGAAAAAGGATCTAGTTGTAACCTAGCCAGTATTTCTGACGATGGTTTACATGTTTTATCCAAGGGCTGTGTGGGTTATACAACGATGACCCAAGATAACCGTCATATCGCAACAAATCAGCTGAAGATGACTGATTTAGAGGGCGTTCCACTGGAAAAAAAGCCCTCCTCTTTTGATACCGCCATTGCATTAGAGCCTGCGACTCTTCAGGAGTTTCTGACACTCAATGTTAAAAGTGTTTATCAGCTAGATTATGTTGCCGATGAATCGAATGAAGAAGCAGACCTAATCAGCCAACTAGATAAGCATAAGGTACTTAAATTCTTATTTAATTATCGTGCAGACTATGCTCAAGATAATGCCTTTATTATTAAAAATAGTGACGCTGTGTTTATGTTAGTGGGCAACCTCAGCCCATTTGAATTTATTGGTCTTGAACAACAAGCCGTAGAAATTGATGATGTCGAAGATGATGACGATGATTTCGACTTTGGAATGCTTTAGGGAGCGATAATAATGAGCATAAGACAAATCCATATCTCCAATGATAAAGAACGTGATAGTCATGTTGGTTTTAAAGGCTATCCTGCGATTCGTCGGGCGATTAAGTCTGATCCTAATGGCAATCCGACCTTAAATAAAAAAATCATTAAAGGGACTTCGGCTAATAGCTTAGAAGGGCTAAAAGTGAGTTTAGGTGAGGATATTGATAAAATAGCGGATGCAATTATTCAAGGTGATCCTGAGGTTAATTTAGAAGTGACGGGTAAGTTTTTAAGCTCCACCCCAAGAGTCTACGTTAACGAAGATCTTGAGGTTGTTTATAAGGTCAATAAGAAAGAAAAAGTCTTTAATTCCAAAGGTGAATTAACCACTGAACGTGATTTAAAACAGCTATTTTCCAATGTGAATAGTGAAACTCCGTTGAAATGGTCTGGCAAAATGATGCCGATTGAAAAAGCCTATAATAAGTTTGTTTTTACCCGTAGTTATCAGCTACAACATGACTCTGGCTTAACTTATGATTTCCTTTATGGGATTGCTAGCCTACTTGAAAGCAAAAAGAGTTTTATGCTGATTGGTAGTGGTAATAAAGGGATTGCTCCAGCTGTTTTTCAAGATGGGGGTCAAGCCTTTCGAGTCTTTTTGGAAGGTCGAACAGAGGGTGATAAATACATGCTGATTATGCACTTATCTAACTTGGAACTTAAAGCTCTAGGGGTATAGCATCTTTCAGGCTGAAGCCTACCCACTGGTTACTATTTTGACCGTAAGATCAACACACTAAATTGAATTAATATGAATAACAATGCTGTTAGTAAAGCCATTCACTATAAAAAAATTGTTGCTTCTCGCTATCTTGCGATTGAATCTGAATCCATTCGTAAAAAGCTGAGTGTCTTCAGTAAATACCTTATTTCCATTAAGTATGATGGTCATTTTTATGCTCTAGATTACTCAAATAAAATAGCTACTTTGATTAATCGAAATGGTAAAATCATTGACCGAACCCCTCTACACGAGGAGATCGAGGCTTACCTACAAGAAAAGAAGATTGATCATTTATTTGCAGCAGGTGAGCTTTATTTCTCGGATGATTCACAGAAACGAACACGCCACTTTAATGTTGCTAAGGCATTAGCGAACCAAGGTGCGGGTCTTAAGTTTGCTG
The DNA here is from genome assembly GCA_023144895.1 of Thiotrichaceae bacterium. Classification (GTDB taxonomy): domain Bacteria; phylum Pseudomonadota; class Gammaproteobacteria; order Thiotrichales; family Thiotrichaceae; genus HyVt-477. Next base: position 21,406 of record JAGLEV010000050.1, on the reverse strand, counting down.
TCTTTGATATTTTGGAAAAAAATGAGACAGAGTATCTCATGGAGAATGCTTTTGAACGAATGGACTTGATTAAAGAAATCATTCCTAGTACGGGCAATATGCACTATGTTTCTCACCAAATTACTGAGAGTTTGCATGAGGTTAGCGAGTATTATAAAGAGCAGGTAGAAATTAACGAACATGAAGGCATTGTTGTTAAAACAGAAGGTTTTACTACGTTTAAAGTAAAGCCTAAATTTACCTTTGATGCTGTCATTGTTGGCTTTGCACAAAGTGATGGTGAACGCTCTAATCTATTACGTGATTTTCTATTAGCCTTTAGAAAGGATGATGGTTCATACCAAATATTTGCTCATCTTAGTCATGGCTTTAGTGATGAACAAAGAGAAAAATTACTCACTGAATATAAAGAAAAAGTGGTGCCTTCTGACTTTACTGAAGTCGCTCGCAATAAGCTAGGCTTTCAAATGGTTAAGCCAGAAACAGTAGTAGAATTTAGCTGTCTTGATGTTATTAATCAAGACTCTAAAGGTGATATCAATAAGATGAATCTAAACTATGATGACGATAATGGCTATACAGCAAATTATCATCAAGCAACTGTTTCAGCGACGATTCCTGTCTTTTTACGGTTTAGAGAAGATAAGCAAGCCTCTATCGAAGATACGCATTTTAAACAGGTATTGGATGTCGTTTCCTTTGATGATATTAGTACCAATGATCAAGCAGATAAAGCTAAAACTGAGATTATTAAACGACAGGTTTACACCAAAGAAAGCCGTGGCTCTTTGATGATCAAGAAACTCTTATTACTTAAAACAAATAAGGAAGGCCATGACGACTATCCTGCCTATGTGCTTCATGTAACAGACTTTAGTAGTGGACGTAAAGACCCACTTAAAAAAGAAGTGTTAGTGACTAATAGTAAAGAGCAAATTCATGAATTATATGATGCGGCTCTGGCCAAGCATATTAAGAAGGGCTGGGAAGAAATCATTGCTAATTAGAAATATATAAAGTTTATTTATGCTCAAAGAACAAAAAATTAAATTTGGTGAGGGCATTATTAGTGGAATCATTGCTCTTGTTCTATCGGCAATGAGCTTATTAGGTGCATTGGCATTCTACTTCCCTGACTACCTCACCACACCTGATTTACGAAAAACTTATAGTGTTGAGTTTATTCGTCAATTAATGTTTTATGCCCTTATTATTGCGGGTGGTTTAGCAACGTTTAATATTGCTCGTGGTTTACATTATCATGGTATTAAGAGTCGGAAATATTTAGGCATTCTCTCTTGGATACTCATTTCTAGCACGCTACTATTGGGTGCAAATACCATTGAAGTGGGCAGTTTAGAAGGTGGCAAACCCTATATTGGCTTGGATTGGTTTATTCTTGATTTACTAGGCTCTAGTCTTATTTTCATTACCATTGAAAAAATTTGGCCATTCAGAGACCAACCCGTTTTTCGCTTTGGCTGGCAAACAGATTTTAACCATTTTCTGCTGAATCATTTATTGATTGGATTGATGCTTTTAGTCACGACTCAATTTATTCATCATGCTTTTGGCTGGGTTTCTACAATAGGTATTGCTCCCCTACTCCAATCAATGCCGTTTCTTCTGCAACTCTTTTTCATTATTTTATTTGCCGACCTTGTGCAATATTGGGCGCATCGTGGCTATCATGAAGTGCCTTTTCTTTGGCGATTTCATGCCGTACACCATTCTGCAAAACGTATGGACTGGATGGCTGGCTCGCGTCAACATATTTTAGAGATTATTGCCACGCGTTGTTTGGTATTAGTGCCAGTAATGATGCTAGGATTTTCAAAATCAGTCGTGGATGCTTATATTATTATTGTTGGTTTGCAAGCGGTCTTTAACCACGCTAATGTGCAATTTAAATTTGGCTGGTTACAATATATTATCGTGACACCACAGTTCCATCATTGGCATCACTCGTCAGATAAGGCAGCGATTGATAAGAACTATGCCGCCCATTTTTCTTTTCTTGATTACCTTTTTGGTAGCGCAGTTAAGGGGCAAAAAGAATGGCCTAAGGAATATGGTGTTGTGGGGGATTACATACCTGAAGGCTTGTGGAAACAGCAGTTATTCCCCTTTAAGAAGGCAAAGAAATAAGAATCTGTAATAGTGTATCGCGTATTTGCATATAGGCAATAAGAAACTCAAAAAACATTCGCCAAAATAGCTCCATAAATAAAAATGAAATGATAAAAAATGCGCTAAGTTGTATTCGTTGTTTTCTACTGAGTGATTTCCATAGAAGTGCCTTACCTGTTTTATAAGCCGTATCTAATAATCGATATTTACGGATAACCCAAAGCATGAAAAACCAAATGCTGATAGGCAATATCAACGCCCCTAGGTAATAAAATAGGATTAAAACCTCAGTACTAATAAAGCTTTTAAATGTAAAAAAGTCCATTGTGTCTACCTCCGTTTCTACAAATCAGCAATAGGCCAACGAGGCTTAGGGGTAATCCTTGCCTCCTCATGCTCACCCTTAGCTAATCTCAAAGATCCTGCATAAGCGATCATTGCACCATTATCAGTACAAAATTCTAAACGCGGAAAGCTCACTGTAGCATCCAGCGTATTGAGCTTTTCACGTAAGGCAGTATTTGCCCCTACCCCACCAGCAATCACCAAATTATGACACTGTGTTTGCTTTAGTGCGCGTTTACATTTAATCAATAAGGTATCAACCACCGCTGTTTGAAAGGCTAAGGCAATATCCGCTTTATCCTGTTCAGTTTGTTCGCTTTTTTGCCATGTGGTGAGAGTAAATGTTTTTAAACCACTAAAGCTAAAATCCACACCAGGGCGATTAGTCATAGGACGAGGAAATCGATACAAGCCTTCCCTACCCTGCTTTGCCTTTTCAGCAATGGCAGGGCCTCCAGGATAGCCTAAACCTAGCATTTTTGCTGTTTTATCAAAAGCTTCACCTGCGGCATCATCGAGTGATTCACCCAATATTTTATACTCGCCAATCTGCTTCACCTCAACTAATAAGGTATGCCCACCAGAAACCAACAAGGCAATAAAAGGCAATTGTGGCTGAGGTGTTTCCAACATTGGAGCAAGTAAGTGCCCTTCCATATGATGCACAGCAACAGCGGGAATCCCGAGACCTAATGCCAATGAGCGCCCAATACAAGTGCCCACCATTAAAGCACCAATCAGACCAGGACCTGCGGTATAAGCAATCCCATCCAATTGTTGCAAAGTTAAATCAGCCTCTTTCAATAGACCTTGTATTAATGGGGTAATTTTACGAATATGATCTCGTGATGCTAACTCGGGCACAACACCGCCATATTCTGCATGTAGCTCAACCTGACTGTAAAGTTGATGTGCCAATAAACCTTTCTTTGTGTCATACAATGCCACCGCAGACTCATCACAAGAAGACTCAATACCTAGAACTAACATTAAACTCATCCTTATCATTATTCATTTTAAATACAATGCCTTATATTCTATTTACAAAGTAATCTATCAAAAATAGTGGGATAATAAAGCCATCAACATGCTCTATCACATTATTTAGACTATACTGCCCTCTAGCGCAGTCAGTGATCAGCTTAGATTTCAAGCAAATCGTAATTATAAGCAGCAATCTAAACTAGAAATAAAATATCATCCACTACCGCTACAATACTATTTATTCATCTAGCATGAACATTGGGGCGCACCGTTATTCTACTTAAATATGAATTTTATTAAATAGATAACCTGCTTTAAATTATAAATATGAAATCATCTTTCAAAATCTCATCACTGATCGAATCTTATCCTGTTAAAGCCCTTCTATTAGTCGGTCTTTGCTATGTATTGACTTTCCCATTACAGAAATTTGAGGAGATCATTGAACAACGCCAGACTCATTATACTTCACTAAAAAAAGATTTGCGTGAAAACTGGGGAGGCAAGCAAGCACTCACGGGCCCTCTTCTGATCGTTCCTTATGAGCGCCATGAAAGCTCGGTTAACACGATTACAGATGAAAAGGGGCAGAGCAAAATACTCAGTAAAAACATATTTACTGAAAAAACCTTATTAATTCTTCCTGAAAGACTCAACATAGAAGGTCAAGTAGATACTGAGTTTAAACAAAGTGGTATTAATAAAGCACTGGTTTACTCTGCTGCCATCAAGCTCTCAGGAAAATTCAATATGAGTCAACTAATGGATGAGTGCCAACGTAACTGTAAGATTCTTTGGAATAAAGCTTGGTTATCCATTGCTTTAAAAGACACTAAAACGATTCTTGATACTTCTAATCTTCAATGGGCTTCAAAACGCTTGAAACTACGCCCAGGAAGCTCATTGGAAAAACTAGTAGGCAATGGTTTTCATGCCAAGATTGATGGCGTGAAGCCAAAACGAGAGACTGTACCCTTCCAACTTGATCTCATCCTTACTGGTAGTAATCAACTCAGTATTGCCCCTATTGGTGAAGTCACCAAGCTCAATTTAACCACTAATTGGCCAACGCCTGAGTTTATTGGTGGGATACTTCCTGAAATTATTAATGAAGAAAATACGAATGGACGAGGTCTTTCAGCAACATGGGAAATTCCCAGCCTCGCTAGAAACTACCCACAATATCGAGAAATTGACCTTAAAAATATTGATAAAGCAGAGCGAGCGGTACTGGATTCTTTGCAAGTAGGTATTCAGATCGAAAGTAGTGTAGAGCGTTATAGTAATACGCTAAAGCTCAGCCAATATGCATTATTATTCCCTATCCTAACGTTCTTGTGCCTATTTATTGTAGAAAGTAATAGCCAAAGAAAAATTCCTCTTAGCCACTATCTATTGACGGGTTTATTATTAGGTTTATTTTATCTATTACTCGCCGCACTCGCAGAGCATCGTGAGTATTTAGAAGCTTATTATGCTGCTGCTGGCAGTATTACTATTATCATTTTCCTCACAACATGGCTAAACCTACGACGATTTTGGCCGAGCCTTTTATTGCTGATATTGACCTCAGGCTTGTATGCCGTATTCTATAGCCACCTGTATTTTCCTGATCTTACTTTATTAGTTGCCGCAAGTTTGTTTATTTTTGTCACTTCATTGTTATTAGTTAGTAATCGGAAAACTAAGCCTTCTTAGTGAAAATCTAAGCTCAGCTATCAAAGGAACCTTTAGCCTTTACCTAAAGTTCTCCTAATCCACCATTCAGCAAAAATAATATTTGGCAACCAGCACATCCAAGCCAGATAAACAGAGGCTGGAATATAACTAACATCTGCCAATACAAAACCTAGTAGATAGAGTCTGAGGGTTACTGCCGCAAAGGTGAGAGCAAAAGACCGAATCATCCATTTTCGATGTTCTACAAAGTTTTTCACCATTGCCATGCGTATCGCTTGTATGGTGACTCCCACCCAAATTATGGCTAATAATCCAAAGCCTAATCCAGCAACCATACCCCCAAGCGCATTGACTGCAAGCATGAATCCTGAGATTCCTCCAATGAGAATTGCAAAACCATAAAACCGACCAAGCCAGCGGTGTAAAATAGGCTGTTTTGCCCGCTTTTTAGGAAGGAGCTGAATAGCACCAATAATGAGTGCAATAGATGCTGAGCTAATATGGGCAAGCAATGTCAGATTGCGATCGCGAATATGGCTACCAAAGTCTGGAAAAGCTAGGTTCATATCCAAAACTAAAAATCGGTAGGAAATAAGTCCTAATATAATACTTAATATTCCAGCAATGAGTAAACTAACTCTTGATAATTTCATTGTTTATTCATTATGTTAAGAATGAGCCATAAGTATAGATAGACTTTAAGAAAAAAAGTATCACAATATGATTAAATTTTGGTTATGAACTATTTCTCTAGCCTAGATTCAGCTAGGATCAAATGCTTGTTTCATGAAATAATGAATTTTAGAAAAGTAATGAGGTGTTTTTATTTTAGCGAAAGTATTGAAGATAATACAGAAAACAAAGAGATTAACCCACAAAGAGCTATTACTACCCTAATAAACTGAAAATACTGAATATTTTAGCGGGATTTCTAGCTAAGAATGCTATTGAGTGCCGGAGGTGGGACTTGAACCCACACTCTGTTACCAGAACGGGATTTTGAATCCCGCGTGTCTACCGATTCCACCACTCCGGCAAGAGGAGCGGACATTCTACCTAATTTTTAGCTTTTGTCGATCAATTTATGCATTAGATTTTAGTTCTTTTACATTCACCTTAGAGGACACTCTACCTAACTCCTCTAAGGGCTGAGGGCGACCACAGTAATAGCCTTGTGCATAATTCACCCCTAAACGATGAAGTAACTTAGCAGTATGTTTATTTTCTACAGACTCCGCCACTGTTTTTAAATTCATCACACTCGACATATGATTCAAAGAATGAATCATTGCAGCATCCACCTGATTACTTTCAATATTTTTAACAAATATACCATCAATTTTTAAATAATGAAGAGGCAAGTCTCTAATATAACTCAGTGATGAAAGACCACTACCAAAGTCATCCAGTGAGTTCTTACAGCCCAGTGTTGCCAACCTTGATAATAATTTGCGTGCTTGAGAGAAATTGCTAATCACGATTGATTCTGGAATCTCAAAACAAATAGAACTTGCAGAAAGACCAAAAGTATCCAGTGCTTCACTAACAAAACTTGAAAAACTATCATCCAATAATGAAGCCGTAGTGATATTAATGGTAAACTCACGAAAGCCTGTATTGAGTGTATTCAAATTTAAAAAACTCAATTGCTTAAACACTTCATGTATTACCCAGCGATCAATCTCCAAACTAAAGCCATAACGCTCGGCTGCAGGAAAGAAGCTACCAGGGCGCAATATTCGACCATTATAAGGTAAGCGGATAAACACCTCATAACGCTTACGATTATCCTTATTTTTGCTTCCTAGTGGCACAATGGGCTGAGCCATAAGCTTGAACTGATTATTATCAATGGCATTACGAATAATATCTTGCCAATTATCTGTGGAAAATTGGGCATTTTTCAGCTCTGGAAGTTTACCAGATTCATGAACAAATAATTGATTACGCCCCTTTTTCTTTGCGGTATAACAAGCATCATCAGCAATCTTACATAAACCTTGTAAGCCCGCAACCGTCACATCTGAGTTAAATTCAACAGCCCCTATACTCACCCCGACTATAAAGCTTTTGTCTGCCCAGCTAAAACGCAGTAATGACACGCTATTAATAATATTTTCACAACGAGCTTTTGCTTTTTCCATCGTACAATTAGAAAAAAGAATAACAAATTCATCACCACCGGTACGTGCCAATAAATCAGTCGATCTCACATGCTGACGAAAGATATCAGATAATTGCTTAAGTAACTCGTCTCCAGCAGCATGCCCTGCACTATCATTAACAGGTTTGAAGTTATCCAGATCCATAAAACACAGTACATGAGTACTATTTTCCTGCATATTGTGTGGAAATTGCTCTATATATTTGTCATATCCCATACGGTTAATCAAACCCGTCAGATGATCTTGTTCCGCCTTACCTAGCAACTTATCCCACATTTTTTGACGAACAGATAAATCTTTGATAATCAATGTTACCGCAATAATCTTACCTCGATCATTCATCACTGGAGCAGTACTCACATGAAATAGACTTGGCTCAGTTTTTTTATTTAAGCTGACATCTCTATAATTTAAACCAAAGTCAGCAATTGAAAACTGCTGTTTTACCATTTTAAGGATTGATTGTTGATCAACTGGAGTCGCTCCTTGCAACTCAATAATATCTTTTAAAGAACGACCTACAATTGAATCACTAGAAAGCCCTGTCAGGCTGTTAACCTTGTCATTAGCTGACTTAATGATCATTTTTTTATTAATGCGTAAGAGATAGGATCCTAGCTCTACACTTTGCTTATTATTCTCTTGTCTCTGAGATTTTTTACTAAAGTGAGAACGGTATAAAAAATAGCCAAGAGCACTCAGGAAGACAAAAAACAAGAGTACTACAGGATAAAAATGTGCTGAAATATTTTTTATGAGAGTGTTTGCTATCTGCTGGGTATCAATAGCAGCAAAAGCGGATTGAGCTACCATTGTAATGAAGATGATCGTTAATATAGTTAATGAATTTTTCATTCAATACTCATTTTTTTATTGTTAGCCCTACTTTACCTAGGAATAAATAAAGCATTCCAATGCTACACTAACCTATTAAAGTACTGTTATAAATGAAATTTAAAGCCATTACTCACTAGAATCCCAAGAAAATAACCACTGTTTTATTACAAGTGAAAATAACGACATAGATGACTGTTGAACCTATTAATACAGGCACTTTTAGCCAATTAATCTCACAGTGTAATAAAACTAATCCATCTGCTCCATTTTTATCTATAAGTGGTATCAATAGCCCAAAATACTGCTAAACCATTCATCTTGAAATATTTCATCATTATTTATGGCTGTTATAGAGTGACTGTGCATAAGAATAAATTTATCTCTTGCAAAGATCTCTATGAGGTCTCCCCCTAATAACAATAATAACAAAAGGTGCATCATGTGGTATTCACTCCCTATTAGTCTCATTTCACTATTACTCATTTCTACTATTGCTTCAGCTCAATCAGATCCACTAAGCTTTAAAAATCCCTTTACTCCCAAGAGTAGCAATGCTGGCGGAAACCCTGTTTATGTTGGTGGTAGCATTGGGTCAGCGACAGCGGATGATTTTTGCACGAGTGGATCAAGCTGTAGTGATTCAGATATTGGCTGGAAAGCCTTTGCTGGTTATGATGTTAATAATTTACTCGCCATTGAGGCTGGCTATAGCTCACTAGGAAAAATGAAATCAGGTTCAACAACGAGCGAAGTTTCTGGTTTTGAACTTGCTGCGGTAGGTAAAATGGCACTTAATAACCAAGTCGGTATTTTTGGTAAAGCAGGTGTATTCAACTGGACGGCGGATAATAGTGCAGGTGAAAGAAGCTCAACTGATATCATGTATGGTCTAGGTGCTGATTATAAAATCAATGATAATATTTCTATTCGTGGTGAATGGGAAAACTTTAATGATATTGAAACCAGAAATAACCAAACTTCTGATGTACAAATGCTATCAGTCGGTGCAACTTACCGCACACTATAAGTATTATCAATCACTCTAAACAAAGGTGGTGCAGAGTGTGCTCCTTTGTTTATTCTGAATAGACTCCCTAAAGACTCTCTAAATAATCCATTATTTCCTGCTGATTACCCACAAAAACAATCCTATCTTGCTTTTGTTCTAGCTGGTAGCGATACATCGGATCATAGTAATCAACTAGTAAGTCATTGACCCATGCTAAGTGTGCTTCACTTCTACCTGTTTTTTCATGCTCTTGTAGTGCTGATTCTGCCAAACGATTTAAGCGCTGATAACGCTCTCCACCCAAACGCTTTTTTATTCGTGCCAAGCTTTCTAAGATAGCGGCTCTAAACTGTGTAAAAGCCTCTTCTTCATTATAATGCTGTTGATAATCACTTAGCATATCAATAGCATATTCTTGTAGTGAAGTTTGCAATCGCTCTTCATCACTCACATTCAGATGCACTATTGATGCTTGAGCCATTTGTTTAGGTAATGATATTGGCAAATGCACCCCACCAATATTACGTCCCTCATCTTCTAATACAACTTTTTTCTCAGGAAAATTAGCTTCTTGTTTTAATAAATCAATCGCCAGATTATTTTCAAAATTGATTTGTGTTGGCTGTGGTGTTGCTCGTGCTCCAAAGGCAGAGCCACGATGATTTGCCAAACCTTCCAAATCTACAGAGTAAGGGATTTTTTCTAAAAAACGGGTCTTACCTGATCCTGTACTGCCACTCACTAACAATAAAGAACGCTCAGCAATAAGCCGTTCATTGCTATCAATGAGAAATCGACGCAATGCTTTATAACCACCATTAATACGAGGAAAACGAACACCACTGTGTTCAAAAATCCACTGCTGGCTAATCTTAGAGCGCAAACCACCTCTAAAACAATAGAGCACACCCTGTGGATTAGTTGCTATAAACTCAAGCCACGATGCGACTCGCTGTTGACGTATCACATCGGTCACTAACTCAGCACCTAGCTCAATGGCTTGATCCTGTCCCGCTTCTTTGTAGCGTGTACCGACTTCATGCCGTTCTTGATTGCTTAATAAAGGAAAGTTGACGGCTTGAGGAAAAGCACCTTGCTCGAATTCAAGCTCTGCTCGTACATCTAAGAGAGGCTTATCATCAATAAATAGGGACTTGTTGATATCAACGAGAGGGAGATCGTTATCAAAATGGATATTCATGAAGGTCTCATGAGTGAATATTGGTGGTAATCCACACTAGCTACATCTCGGCACACGATACGATTGCTACCGTTGCTCCCTTCCAGGCCTGGCGGAGTTCACAATTTTTCGTTGCGAGAGAACCAATGCAGATCACCATAGATTCCGAAGAATTAACGCGACAATTATGAATTATTCAACCCAAAAGAGCAAGCGATTGTATATACTTTACTACATCAATATCAAAGACCTTATTTATACTTTTTTATCAACATCTTATCGATTAGTATTTAGTATTCCTCAGTGACTTATATCGAGGTCTTATTGATTTCGATGAAAGTATACTGGATGGATTTTGGTTTTTATTCTTCGAGCGATTGTTTTTTATACTGTCTTATCTTTTATTATAACTCTATGAAAATAATTTTAATGCAGTTACACACAAAAAACAGTCTACGTTTTGGTCAAAAAAATACGGCGTTATAAGTCATATAGCAATATAAAGAGCAACATGCCATGGAATGCCTGCTGGGCAAGCTAAAATACTATCACCGAATCCCGACTCAATATGAGAAAAAAGCGATAAACTACAAGGGGATGTTATGTTGGGTTTCCGTATTTTTATGGCTTAGGTAAACGTCAACAGAGCCTATATATTCATCAGTCTATTGCTATTTTAAACAGAAAAGTCTCATCCTAAATAAGTGACCTTAATCTAGTAATGAAGAACCTTCATACAAAGATACTTTTTTCTCTTGCCAGAAAGACCTAAGTAGCTTACATTCCGACTGTCTATAACAACAAAGATGACCTCGTTCTATCAAGTGGTAATCTATTAGGCTGATGAAAGAATATATATTACCTGTACTACTCTTTTAACCCAACACCACGCAACCTTTTCAAAGGGCATCGCCCTAGCACCTAATTTTTCTTACTTTCACCTAACATGGAGAATAACATGTTAAAAAATGTATCTAAAAGTGCCAATAATAATGAAAACCAGCACGACTTCCTCCGCTTTATTCTCGCCGTCTCTTTTATATTAGCTATTCTTTTATACACTTACATTGTAGGGTTTGTCAGTATAGAGCTTATGATTGCTGCTGCTATTGGTGGCTATATGGCTATTAATATTGGTGCTAATGATGTGGCTAATAATGTGGGGCCTGCTGTTGGTTCTAAAGCACTAACATTAGGTGCTGCCATCGTGCTAGCTGCTGTCTTTGAATCTGCTGGTGCGGTACTTGCGGGTGGTAATGTTATCAGCACGATCAAAAAAGGGATTATCGACCCCTCCATGATTGCTGATCCTGCGGTGTTTATTTGGTTAATGATGGCTGCATTACTGGCAGGTTCAATCTGGTTAAACCTAGCAACAGCCTTTGGCGCCCCCGTATCAACAACTCATTCAATTGTTGGTGGTGTACTCGGTGCTGGTATCGCTGCAGGTGGCTTAGATATTGCCAATTGGTCAAAAATGAGCTCGATTGTTGCAAGCTGGATTATTTCACCCTTATTAGGTGGGCTGATTGCCGCTCTCTTTCTGTATTGGATAAAACGCAGTATCACCTATCGAGCGGATAAAATAGCCTCCTCAAAAAGATGGGTTCCTGTGCTTATTGCTATCATGGCATGGTCATTTAGCACCTATCTTGTACTGAAAGGTTTAAAGAAACTTTGGAAAGTTGATATTTACTCAGCACTTGGGATTGGTCTTGTTATTGCAGTACTGATTTTCTTCTATATGCGCTCACTTATCGAAAAACGCTCCGCTAATATGTCAAATGATAAGGAAAGTGTAAATAAGCTATTTACCGTCCCTTTAATTTTTGCCGCCGCACTATTAAGCTTTGCACATGGTGCGAATGATGTTGCTAACGCTATCGGCCCTCTAGCGGCAATCAATGATGCGATTCAATCGGGTGGAGTCAATAGTAAAGCTGAAATTCCATTATGGATTATGGTGATCGGTGCTTTAGGTATTGCCTTAGGTCTCGCACTTTATGGCCCTAAGCTCATTCGCACCGTCGGTCATGAGATTACAGACCTCAACCAAATGCGCTCCTTTAGTGTTGTCATGGCAGCAGCAATCACCGTGATTATTGCATCACAATTAGGCTTACCCGTCAGCTCTACGCATATTGCAGTAGGTGGTATCTTTGGTATTGGTTTCTTACGTGAACACCTAAAAGCTAAGCACAATAAACACGTTCATGAAGTCAAGCATCATCACTCACACCTTGATGATAATACTGTTGATATGCATGTTAATGACTATGATAAATCAACCTATAGAAATAAAGTTGAGACCATTTCTGACATTCGCAAAAAACGTAAGCACCACCCTATTTTCCAACTGGAAAAACAGCATTTAGTTAAAAGAGAATTAGTACTAAAAATTGCTGCAGCATGGATTATTACAGTCCCTGCCACTGGCTTTATGGCAGCGGCAATATTCTTTATTATTAAGGCTGTGCAAAGCTAAGCTTGCTTTCAAGGAAAGGATGAAATGAAAAGACTACTCTATCCATTACTATTGATCCTAATAGGTACTAGCTGGCTCAACTCTGCTAGCGCTAACCAACCCCTTGATGGATCTTTAGCAGCTAAGAAGAAATGCCCTGTACTACACTCTATTCGTCAACAATCCAACCCTAATCATGCCTTTCTCAAAATTGGGCAAGATTATGAAGTGATTGGTAAGAATAAAGTCACTGCAAGTCACTATTTGATTAAAGGTGATTTTGATCAACGCCAGCAAGGTTGGGTTCGTACAGATTGTGGTGCTTTTTCATCAGACCAACCGAAGCACTTAAACCGTGTAAGACAAAACAGCAATGCAAAGCACTCACAGCAAACAGTACAAATAGGCACCAGCAGAAAAAAACAACGGGACTATTTACTCGCATTAAGCTGGCAACCTGCCTTTTGTGTAAACCATAAGAGTAAAAAGGAATGCCGAAGCCTCACACCTAATAGTACCGCTTCTAAAAAGCTATCACTGCATGGACTTTGGCCACAACCTAAGAATAATGCCTACTGTGGTGTTAACTCTACACACAAAACGATGGATCGAAAAAAACAGTGGAAGCTATTACCCAAGTTGCCGTTAGATTCTAGCACTAGAAAAAAGCTAGCCGAGGTTATGCCGGGCTATCAATCCATGTTGCACCGCCATGAATGGACAAAACATGGTAGCTGTTATCCTCAAGGAGCTAATCAGTATTATATAGATTCTATCGCTCTCACTACTGACATTAATAACTCTGACTTAGGCAAGTTACTCAGTAATAATATAGGTAAAAAGATTGATGCTAAAACGATCTATCAAATGATTGATAAAAGCTATGGCAAAGGTGCTCACAAAAGGGTACAGATTCGCTGTGATGGTAAGAAACGACTGACTGAATTGTGGTTTAACCTCAGTGGTAAGGTTGATAAACATAGTGTCACTCATTTATTAGATAAAGCACCTCATGCAAGTAAAGGACGCTGTAAGACAGTGTTAATTAAATAGCGGATTGTAAACCAGTCTGTCTCTGTATGAAAAAAGTCAGTATCTTTATAATTTTACCACCAAGATATGGTGTATTTTCAATAAATCATCTTGTTATTTGCACCTTTCCTAAAAACTATTACTAACGGTTTATTGCTGATTTATGAAAATATTGTAGAATTAGCTTATTAACCATTAAATAAGCACAACCTCATGCCATCTATTAGTCAGACACTTGAAAGTTTCGTTACCAACGCTATGCAGTTAGCGGGTATTCCTGAAGGTACACCTGCGGTGATTAAACCCTCCAATCGCCCTGAATTTGGTGATTACCAAATTAATGGCATCATGGGTGCAGCAAAAAAGATGCGCACTAACCCTCGTGTACTGGCTGAACAAGTCGTGAAGCACTTACAACTGACTATGGCAACACGTATTGAGATTGCAGGTCCAGGGTTTATTAATATTTATCTCAGCCCCGAATGGATTGCTCAACAAGTAACAGAAAAACTTAGCTCTGCTAGCCTTATTGAAGCAACAGCCGAACCACAAACCATTGTCGTTGATTATTCTGGTCCTAATCTTGCCAAAGAAATGCATGTAGGTCATTTACGTTCAACGATTATTGGTGATGCTTTTGCTCGTGTATTAAGTGCTCAAGGTCATCACGTTATTCGGCAAAATCATGTGGGTGACTGGGGTACACAGTTTGGTATGTTAATTGCCCACATGCTAGATCAAGATAATAATGATCTAGCCTTACAGCTTGCTGACCTTGAACAGTTTTACCGTGAAGCAAAGGTTCGCTTTGATGAAGAGCCAGCGTTTGCAGAAGCAGCACGTCACTATGTTGTAAAATTACAAGCAGGTGACGAGCAATGCCTCAGTCATTGGCAACAGTTTATTGATATCTCATTACAACATTGTGAAGCCGTTTATCAAACCTTAAATGTCTTATTAACTCGTGATAATGTACAGCCAGAAAGTGCTTATAATGAACAACTTCCTGTGATTGTCTCAGACCTTGATAAAGTGGGTTTACTCTCAGAAAGTGAGGGAGCACAATGTGTCTTCCTTGATGAGTTTATGGGCAAGAACAATACGCCATTGCCAACCATTGTACAGAAATCAGACGGTGGCTATCTCTATGCAACAACGGACTTAGCCGCCTTACGTTATCGCCAAGAAACACTCAAGACTGATCGTATTGTTTATTTTGTTGATGCTCGTCAAAATCTTCATCTTAAACAAGTCTTTGCTATTGCAAAGAAAGCACAATTTGTTGCTGAAGAAACCCGTCTTGAACACATGGCTTTTGGTACCATGATGGACAAATCAGGCAGACCGTTTAAAACTCGCACAGGAGGTACAACAAAACTGATTGAGCTATTAGAAGAAGCTCAGCAACGTGCCTTTGATGTAGTGAGTGAAAAGAACCCTGATATTGATGAGGCTGAACGTTTAGCCATTGGTAAAATAGTTGGTATTAGCGCTGTAAAATATGCAGACTTATCGAAAAACAGAACAACCGATTATATTTTTGACTGGGATGCGATGCTGAGTTTTGAAGGCAATACGGCACCGTATCTACAATATGCTTATACACGGATTCGTAGTATTTTTCGTAAAGCAGGTAAAATTGATCACCATAAAGTGGTTATTACAGAACCAAGCGAGCATCAATTAGCACTACAATTACTACAATTTAATACCGCTGTGGATCATGTAGCTAAGGATGGTGTGCCCCACTATCTTTGTAATTATTTATTTGAGCTAGCAGGTAACTTTATGACCTTCTATGAAGCTTGCCCTATTCTAAAAGCAGAACCCAATACCCAGTCAAGCCGTTTACAACTAGCACAGTTGACCGCTAACACATTAGCAACAGGTCTTAAACTACTCGGCATTAACACCATGGAACGAATGTAATGCGACTCCCCTATTTTTTACTATTGGCACTTTTTTGCTTACCCCTAAGTACCCAAGCAAAATCTAATCAAGTCGCCATTGCAACCGCTCACCCTCTAGCAACTGATGCGGCTTATCAAACACTTAAACTGGGGGGCAATGCCTTTGATGCCGCCATCACTGCATCGGCTGTTTTGGCTGTTGTTGAACCCTATAGCTCAGGCTTAGGAGGTGGTGGTTTTTGGCTATTACATCGTGCTAAAGATCAGCAACAGATCATGATTGATGGACGTGAAACAGCTCCCTTAGCTGCACATCGTGATATGTATCTTGATAAAGAAGGCAATGTAAACAAAGGGCTATCGATTAATGGTGCGCTAGCTGCAGGCATTCCCGGTGAACCTGCGGCACTAACTTACCTTGCCGATAATTATGGCAACCTGCCTCTTGCGGTTAGCTTATCACCCGCTATTCACTATGCTAAACATGGATTTATTGTTGACCCCTTTTACCAAAAAATGGCGGGCTTTCGACTCAGTACGATTCAACAGTCTTCAAGTGCGAGTCAAATTTTTCTAAGAGATAATAGAATTCCAGAACTTGGCACACTTATTAAGCAAGCTGATTTGGCTAAAACGCTAAACCTAATCGCTAATTATGGTAATGCTGGTTTTTATGAAGGTGATGTTGCTAAAAAACTGGTTAATGGTGTACAAAAAGCAGGAGGAATTTGGACTCTAGCTGATCTAAAAGCCTATAAAATCAAACTAAGAAAGCCAATTGTCAGCCAGTATAAAGATATGACAATTACTTCAGCAGCCCTACCCTCATCAGGTGGTATTGTATTGAGTGAAATTTTCAATATGCTGGGGCAATATGATTTATCAGCACTGAAATCCAAAACAGATAGCATACATATTCTCACTGAAATTATGCGTCGTGCTTATCGTGATCGTGCAGAATATATGGGTGATAGTGATGTAGTCGATGTGCCCATACAAAAACTGACTAATCTTTTACACGCTGCCAGCTTAATACAGTCGATTAATATCAACAAAGCAACGGCTAGCTATGAACTACCTCCTACATGGAATGATCAACACCAAGGCACAGACACCACACATTTTTCTATTATGGATAGTGATGGCAACCGTGTAGCGGCAACGCTATCAATCAACTACCCTTTTGGCTCAGGCTTTGTTCCTGAAGGTACTGGTATTCTATTGAATGATGAAATGGATGATTTTGCTGCAAAACCAGGTGTGCCTAATGTCTATGGCTTAGTTGGTGCTAAGGCGAATGAAATCCAGCCCGGTAAGCGAATGTTATCCAGTATGTCACCTACTTTTTTAGAAACTAAAGATCGTATCGCTATTATTGGTACACCTGGGGGTAGTCGTATTATTAGCATGGTGGCACTAGGCGCACTATTCTTTTACCACAACCAAGATGCTGAATATATCGTAAAAGAACCTCGCTTCCATCACCAGTACTTACCCGATGAGATTCAATTTGAACCCAATGCTTTTTCTACAGTCTTACAGGGTGAACTACGTAAAAAGGGTCATCATCTCAAGGCAAAAGATCAAAGTTGGGGTAATATGCAAATCGTTATCTATGATAAATCCAAAGATCAGTTAAGTGCTGCATCCGACCCGCGTGGACTGGGAAAAGCTATTGTAAAAGAGAAGTAAAAACTAAGCTTCCTATCGTGGGGATAGGAAGTAGCAGGGCTAAAATACTAAAATTAAATACTGGGGGGCTACAGTGAAATTCATCTTATTATGGATGGTATTGCTTATTAATTTAACCATGGCATCTTATGCCAATGATAATACCGTTATTATCCAACGATCTAATGATCCAAACCAAAAAACTCATGCCTATGCTGCCAAATTATTTTGGAATCGGCGCGATCAAATCTGGCAAAGAAAAATTGTTGTTTATGGCAATAATCCTGAACCTGATAGCAACCATGCGGCTTGGATTTATGTGCAAAGCCTCAAGATTCCACAGCGTAAAGGACCTAATGATTTATATTACAAACGCTTTTATCGATCAGGAAATTGCCTCAATAGAACCCCTTTAGCTCGGTGGAAAGCATGGTCTATTAATTTTGATCACAATAGCTTAGGCAACTATCAAGCACCTGAATTTCGTGAAAACTGGAATTGTCCAAAATGGGGAATGGGGCTAAATTTAGTTTCAGTGGTCAATGGACATCAAGCTTATCAGGGCAAGGCTTTACGTATTAATTACCTTAAAGGGGTTAGTGGTTGCTCAAATCATAAAACTTGTGTTAATTGGAAGCCTCTGCTTGACCAAGAATTTACCACACTGTATTACGGCTACCGCTTTAAATTTCCTCATGGATTTCCTTTTGCAAAAGGTGGAAAGCTACCGGGTATTGGTGGGGGAGCATCAAATACTAATGGCAGAATTCCTAATGGTAGAGATGGTTGGAGTGTCCGCATGATGTGGCAAAAAGATGGTACTTTAGTTCAGTATGTTTATCATCCTGATCAACCGAGTCGCTTTGGTGACCTGATCCCCTTAGATATGCCACCCCTAACTTTGGGTCAATGGCATACAGTACAAACCCGTGTCAGCTTAAATAAAGCGGGTCAAAGCAATGGGCTCATTAAAACGTGGATTGATGGAAAAGTTGTACTAGATCGTCGGGGCTTACGCTTTAGAACAGGAGATGATTTAAAGATTAACCGTTTACTCTTTGCTTTATTTTATGGTGGAAGTGGACCCGCATGGGCACCGCCACGTAAAAGCTATTCTTATATTGATGAGGTGAAACTATCACCTCGCCCTATTTTTTATCAGGAATAAGCTTTCTCTGCCGTTTAGCTTGTCAACAAATGACTTTATTCACTGATACTTATTCTATCGTGAAAAGCCCGAAATATTTAAAAAGAGAGTCTATAGTCTGTCAGCTCTTGACGCATTATGGCACTCGTCTGATTATAAACTCTACTTCTTAAATTATCAGCGATCACACACGACCAAAAATTAAAAAGCGACAGATCATTCTTTAGAACTAGCCACCAACTTACCAATCGTCAAACCCTGCACAACGATTGAGAAGATAACCACAACGTAAGTAATCAGCAATATCGCCTCACGCACTTCACCTGCAGGAATCGTCAGTGCTAGTGCAATAGAGATACCACCACGTAGCCCGCCCCATGTTAAAATACGCACAATTCGTGGTGTAAAGGTCGTATTTAATCGCATTAAGCTCACAGGAATACCGACCGCAATAAAGCGAGCTAGCAACACAACCACCACCATTATAAGACCTGCCCAGAGATAATTTTGTTGGTAAGTCAGAACTAAAACCTCTAAGCCAATAAGAACAAATAAAACAGCATTAAAAATCTCATCAATCAACTCCCAAAAATTATCTAGATGCTCTCGTGTCTTCTCTGTCATTGCCAATTGACGACCCGAGTTACCTATCATCAAACCAGCAACCACAATAGCAATCGGCCCTGATAAATGCAGCGCACTTGCCATTGAGTAGCCACCAAAAACTAATGCCAAGGTCAGTAAGATTTCAACTTGGTAATTATCAATAGTGGATAATAAAAGATAAACAATATAACCAATTACTAAACCAAAGATCGCACCACCAATAGCTTCTTGAGCAAACAGCCATGCAATTGAGGAGACCGTCACTTCACCGTGCCCAGAATCACCACCGACCGCAATACCAAGTAAAGCAAGAAAGACAACAACAGCAACACCATCATTAAACAAAGACTCACCTGCAATTTTTGTTTCTAATGATTTTGGTGCACCGATAGTTTTAAGAATACCAATAACAGCAATGGGATCTGTCGGTGAAATTAACGAGCCAAAGACTAAGCAATAAATGAGTGGTATTTCTAAACCTAATAAAGGAAAGATGAAATAAGCTGAAAAACCCACAATCATAGTAGAGGTAATCACACCAACGCTAGCTAATATTGCCACAACCCAACGCTGTTTTTTTAACTCATCTAAATGCACATGAAGCGCACCTGCAAATAACAAAGCACTTAACATCCCCTGCATTAGTGCTTGGTTAAAATCAATTTGCTTAAGCAAGTCTTTTGCCATATTTTCCATTGGGAAGCCCAATTTACCCAAAGCGATAATACCCAAAGAAATAAATAAGGAGATAAGCAACAAACCAATCGTCGTTGGTAAGTGAATAAAGCGATAGTTTATATAGGAAAAAATAGCCGCTAATGTAATCAATAGCGCAATGATTTGCATAATACTCATAAGAGTTTAATCCTTATTATTTAGACCATTTCCCAATGACTAATTGTTTATCACTAGAAAAGTAATGCGGTGGAATGCGTAAAGCAGGCAGGCTACTGTTATCACTAATTCCTGCTGTATTATACAAGCTTCTTGCACAGGTATCCTGTAACTTATCACCATTACGCTGAAAATATAATGGGCATTGTGCTGCCCCTGCACTGTTGAAAAAAACAAAGTACTCAGGCTTTACCGAACGCCATTGAGCATCTAGATAAACACCTTTAACGATTTCCTTGTTAAAGCCTGTTGGAATATCCATACGTCGTATAACCCCAATGGCATGACCTTGCCACTGTACTTGTTGTATTTTTCCTGTATGCAAGTCACTAAGATCAACCTCAACGAAATCACTTTCAACAAGGGGCTTAATACTCACTTCATCTTTAAAAGGCTGTGCTGGAAAAAAAGAATTCACCATAACGGCAAAAATCACTAAACCAAAAATCAAAGACATGACTTTTAAGATGGTGCTGTATAGAATACGCTTTTCCATTAATTATTATCCATTGTTAGGATAGCTACAATAGCATAGACCCATATCGGAGCACCTTATGAAATTCAAATCTCTACTACTAATGGGTAGCATCTTTGCTCTACTTGCCGTTGTTTTGGGTGCTTTTGGAGCCCATGCACTCAAGGATATTTTAACGACAGATCAATCACATACCTATGAAACAGCCATTAAATATCAGTTTTATCATAGCTTTGCTCTGCTTTCTACCGGTATATTATTTCACCTTTTCCCTAAAAATAGATCATTCCAGTGGGCTGGCTACTTATTTGCAATCGGTATGATTTTATTTAGTGGTAGCTTATTCTTATACTTAGCAACAGACTATAAAGCTCTTGTTTTTCTTACACCTATTGGTGGTCTTACATTGATTATTGCTTGGCTTGTGATGATAATATCCATCGTAAAGATTAAGCACTAAACAGAAACACGATACTCTACTCCTTAACCATGTTCAGTGCTCCCCCTAGCATCTCTAGAAACTGCTTAGACTCCTTCCCCTCTAACTCTTTATCAATGAATAACAACACTTCTTCTGCTCCTTCTCGATATGAAAGCAGGTAGCGACTAAGGTAAATGCTGTACCGCAAATACAGCTTAGCAAGAATAAATCCAATAGTAGATAAAATAATTGCCATCACTAAATGATGTTCAATTAGCAAGTAAAGGGCTATTGAATAAAGCAACACAACAGAAACAATAGAGAGGGTATTAATTGAACGATTCATATTCATAAAGTCAACTAACAAAGCTTTATGATTTATAATGTCTTTTCTATTCATAATAATTAGCTATTGTAAATAATATTGGACAAGATACAACCAGAAAACTATCTATA
>JAGLEV010000005.1 GCA_023144895.1 Thiotrichaceae bacterium | reverse complement strand
CTGCACTGCCTCATCATTTACTGTATCTCTCGAACCTGTGGGTTTCGTGATCCTTGGCTCACTCACCCCTGAGACTCAGCCTAATATGATGTTTCTGTTCGTAAGCTCGCAGTTTTGCGCTCGGGCTTCCTACCCACAATTCCTCACGGACTTGCAGTTGCCGTCGGCTAGTAGTTATAATTTTCGCTATCACAGCGATAAGGTAGGTTCTCCTACAGGGAACCTCTAAAAACCTCGGATGATATGGATTAAAAATCCATAATCTTTAATATTGATACTTGTAAGTCATTGTAATTATTATTGTATTTTATTTTCTTGGAAATATAAATATTGAAAATTTTGGACTAAAGCTGCTCATCTATAGGTTTTTAGAGGTTCCCTACAGAGGACTTTCACCTCATTAGTTCACGCCCATGCTGGGCGTTTTAATAGGTTTTTAGACGTTCCCAAACTACTTAAAAGACTGAACAATACGCTTAGACAATTGAAAAACCGCCTCACTTTGAGCCTCAACATAATGACTGTAATTATCACCTTTACTTGTCACCTGTAATACAGCCTGCTCACTCCAGAAGTCTTTCCCAGCATTACCCTTTCTTAACCACCAACGAGCTTTTAAAGTAATATTTCCACCCACTTGACCATCCAATTTTTCTATTTGCACCCGTACTTGATAATTAGGTTTAAAACTCCGCTTCCATGGAAATTTTTCAACATTACTAGTCCCTGATAAACTCGCAATATTATCAATCAATGCTTGACTAATATCCTCTCGCAATGACCCAGCCCAGTGATGTTGCTCTGAAACTTTAAGCTCATTATTACTAATTCGGCTAATAATCTGTGGTCTACGTAATAAGACGGGAATACGAATAGGACCAATACCTAGGCTTAAACGAGGATTATTGCCTATTGTTTTCACAATAGGGGAAATAGAATAAAAACGTGTTGATGTTTTCTTCCCTCCCAATGATGAACAAGCGACCAGAAGAAGGCTGACCATAAAAATGGTAAGTATTTTAATCATAATGTTATTTCCCAAAAATAACGGAATTTGGCTTTCTTTGTAAGGTATTTGCCAAAATACTAAAGGAGTTTGCTGCTTCACTCACTTCTTCAATTAATAAACGAAGCTCATATTGCATGGAAGAATCTTCATTCAACATAGTGTTAGCACTCACCAATGTCGTATTTGCTTTTGCTAAAGTATCATCCAAGTGCTTGAGTGTTTTTTGTAGTTGTAGACTAAGAGGGCGCACTTCACGATTAACATTGCCAGAAATTGCTTCTGCTTTTTGTAACGTACCTTTTAAATGACGTGCTGACCCTACCACATCAGGTCTAACTTTCCGCACTAAAGAACGGACTTCATTCACTGTTCCTTTAAAATCACCCGTTGTCTTTTCTATATCAGGCTTAATCTTGGCGACTAAACCATTAACCTGACTTAATGTCCCTTTTAAATCACGTGCCGATCTTTCAATATCAGGTTTTATTTTGCTTACTAAACCCTGAATATTATTCAATATTTTAGCTAAGTCACGTGTTGAAGATTTAACATTAGGTGAATTGAGAATAGCACGCGCATCAGCAATACCCGCAGAAACTTCATCCATCACTTTATTGATATCAACAGACTGTATTAAATCACGTGCATCAGAAATACCACCATTCAGATTATCAACAATAGTCATCGCTTGCTCGACTAACTTTATACCCTTGATTGTCGGTAATTCGTTATAGCCCAAACCAAGGGTACGACCATCATCGAGTGTGATCTTTCCAGGTTTTATTTTCTTAGGAAATGTTAAGTTGACATATTGCGCCCCTGTAATCAGGCTTGTTGTATTTAATTGACCATACATTCCTGCTTTAACTAGCTTTTCAACGGTTAACCTAGCATCATCAATATCGCCATCGATAGAGAGTTTATCAGCATATAATGAAATCATCACAGGGATTTTAATATCATTGACCTCTCTAATAAGCAGGCGAATATCTTCAATCTTGCCCATTTGAATACCACGAAACTCCACAGGAGCACCCACTTTAAGACCACTCAAAGACTCATCAAAGTACATCACAAAGTATAATGGCTCACCTTTATTTTTATCTTTGGCTGCAATTTTACTTTCATATAATGGAAAAATAGAGCCCTTACTCACAGGAGATGAAAGTGATAAATTTTTTGGTGATTCAAAGGCAATTCCACCAATGAGTAAGGAAGTTAAAGACTCCATTCGTGCACTAACCCCCGTAAGAGATAGGTCAATGTCAAAGCCACTAATATTCCAAAACATACTATTGTTACGAACTAATCGACTATAGGGGTCTTTAATAAAGATAGTAATAGAAACCGTGTCATTATCTTTATTTAACTCATACTTTGCCACTTCACCCACATTAATTCGACGATAATAAACGGGTGATCCAACCCCCAGCGCTCCTAAGTGACTTGCTTCTAAAATGAAGGTTTTACCATGACGATATGAAGTAACACGTGGAGGGCTCTCTACCCCCAGATACTTGGTTTTAGCCTGCCCTTTTCGACCAGGATCCATACCAATATAATTACCTGAAAATAGAGTAGAAAGACCGCTAATACCCTGTACAGAAATTTGTGGGCGGACTGTCCAAAAGCGCGTCTCAGGTCCAAGATGCTTTGCCATCGATGGAACAATTTCAGCATTAATGATGACTTTATCTAAATCATCATCGAGCTTTATCCCCGTCACTTTACCGACAGTGACATCTTTATAACGAATCGGTGTTTTTCTCTCATCAATCCCTTCAGCATTATTCAGAGTAATCGTAATATCGACACCTTTATTTTGATAATACTCATAACCTAGCCAGCCTCCGATTGCCAAGGCGACAATAGGAATAATCCAAAATAAACTAAAATGTGACTTATTGCTTACAACAGCCTGTGGAATATCATTAATATCGTTAATATCGTTAATTTTATTAATAGAGTCAGTCATGATCGCCTACTTGTGGTTCTTCAATAACATCCCAAATCAATCGTGGATCAAAGCTACGAGCAGCTAGGATGGTAAAAATAACCACGACAGCATAGGAAAATGCTCCCAAGCCAGCATCAACTGAAGCTAGGTTGCCAAATTGTACTAATGCAATAAGAATAGCCAAAACAAAGATGTCCACCATAGACCAGCGCCCCATAAATTCTGTGATCAAAAACAAATGGGTACGTCCAGCAGGTCGCCAATGAGCCTTTAAATGTACTGAGATAATAAGAATCGACATAACAATGAGCTTAAGCACAGGCACCAAAATACTCGCAACAAAAACAATCAAAGCCATTGGCCACATGCCACCTTCGAGTAAGTGTAGTACGCCACCAATAATCGTGTCTGATTTTGCCTCACCAAGGTAAACAATATTCATAATAGGAAAAATATTAGCAGGCACATACATCAATGCAGCCGTTAAAATAAATGCCGTTGTTTTATCTAAACTATTCGGTATTCTGCTATGTAATCTTGCTTGACAACGTGGGCAACAGACTTTTTCACCATGGTAGTCATTGGGTAATTGTGAAATTTGCTCACAGTGCAAACAACTGACTAAACCTAATGATTTCCCTGTTATATTCTGCTTCATTAATTTTCCGCCTTCACTGGGTGTGTTGCTTCCCATATTTTATTAGGCTCAATCGTAGCGCTTAGCCATGCCAGCACTAGAACTAAAGCGAGGAATGAATACAAAGAAATACCAAGAATAACGTCAGCACTATCTGCAAGCTTTACCCCAGCAACAAAGAGTGCGAGCAAAAAGACTTCTAACATTCCCCATATTTCATTACGCCTTAAAAAACGAAAGAAAGGTGCTGTAAAATTGGAGTAATGCTTTAACTTAATGATTACAAAAATATAAATAATACCCATTAAGCTAAATAAAGGAACAATAATGGTAGTTAGCAAGACTAATAATGCAAGTAAGGGACGATCAATTCTATACAGCTCAATGCTACTAGAAAGCAAGGTTGCATCTACGGTTAATCCCGCTTTTTTTATCGATATGAGTGGGTAAAGGTTAGAGATGATAAAGAAAATTAAACCTGTCACTGCGAGTATAAAACTACGCTCTAAGGCATTATCTTGATGTTTTTCTATGACTGAATGACAACGCCTACAACGTACCACAACTCTCCCAGCTAAGGTCGGTATGCTCTGAGCCAAATCACAGTTGTGACAAATTCTTAAGTTTTCAAGCGCAATGCTCGCTTTCTTTTCGTGCATAAGAAATAGTGTAATTAGCACCCTGTTTAATTTTATTATAGTTACCAAAGACGAGCATTAAGTTTCTTTTCATATACTGACGTAAACCATTGATCGTTACAAGATAAATTTCTCCCTCTGGCTTAAGGTAGTGCTTTGCATCATTTAACATCAAAGAAAGTAGCTCCTTACCGACCTTGGCAGGAACATTGGAAACAATGACATCAAAACGCTTATTTTTATCAATATGGTTAAAGCCATTACTTAGTATTGCCTTGGCATTTTTAACCTGATTTAAACCCACATTTTTATTAGCGTACTCAACAGCGATAAAATCTCTATCGACCATTAAGACTTCTCCTTGTGGAGCCATCTTAGCCAAAGCCACTCCAATAGGTCCATAGCCACAACCAAGATCAAAACAGTCAGCATCTGGCTTTACTTTAATATATTTCATTAATAACAAAGTGCCATCATCAATCTGTTTTGGTGAGAATATCCCCCATGTTGTACGGAAACACAACTCTTGCCCACCTAATGACTGGGTAAACTGGGTGTCGCTACGCAGTGCTTCCAAGTAGCTTGGAGCCGATGTATCTATAGGTGAATATTTCTTTTTCATTGCTAAATTAAATTCCAAAAATATGAGTGGTGGAAACAAGAATAAGCGTGATTGTTATAAAAATAGCACTACTTAAAAATAAAACCTTAGACTGTTGAGTTCGACCGACATTAAAAGCAGCTAGAGCTAAGCCAATCGCTACTAACATACCAATAATTTTAATCAGAGTCAGTGGAGCAGCCAAAGTCAGCGGAGAAAAGGCAGCAATAACAATACCACTACTAAAAATAGTGATGACTAAGAATGCAAAAGTACGTCTAAATAGTAGATGCCGTAGAGTGGTAGGATGATAATAAAGTAAATAACTTGCCCATAGTATTTGGAGCATAAAAATACTGACACTAATACTATGTGTCCATGATAAAAATAGGTAAAGTTTAATGCCCATTAGTCTTTATTCACAATATTTTTAAACACTAACTCTGCTTCAGCCTCTGCAACATCCAGCTGAGTCGCCAAAGTACAATAATGCCCCATTTTTCGACCTTGTCGTGCCTGTTGCTTAGCGTATAAATGTAGCTTAGCCATAGGGCTAGATAATACCGCATCCCAATGGGGCTGAGTTTTCTCAGGCTCTTGCCCCCAACAGTCACCCAATAAATTAATCATCACAACAGGTGACAATAAATCAACATCACCAAAGGGCAAGTCACAGACCATTCGTACTTGTTGCTCAAACTGTGAAGTAACACAGGCATCTAGTGTGTAATGTCCACTATTATGGGTGCGTGGTGCAATCTCATTGATGAGCAACTCACCTTGCTTGCTAATAAAGAATTCAACAGCGAGTACACCAATATAATCTAGTTTATCAGCAAGACGAATAGCAGCAGCTTGTGCGGAATGCTGTAATGCTTTATCGACTTGTGAAGGTACAATCGTTTTATGTAAAATACCATTAATATGTGTATTTTCAGCGACAGGGAAACAACGTGTCTCTCCTTGACGATTACGTCCTAAAATAACGGATATTTCATATTCAAGATCAATCCGTTGCTCTAGTACACAGGGTGCATGATTAAAATGAACAAAACCCTCTCGTACTTCATCCATATTATGCACGGTAATCTGCCCTTTACCATCATAACCAAAACGAGCTGTTTTCAATAAACAGGGAAATTCAATGGCTTTGGCTGCAGTCGCAATTTCAGAGCTAGTAGTAATAGCGCCATAAGGTGCGGTGCGCAAACCACACGATTGGATAAAAGCTTTCTCTAAAATACGATCTTGCGCTATCGCTACAGCACTGTCTTGTGGACGAACCAAACTGTTTTTGCCCAATAGCTTTAATGCAGGAGCTGAAATATTCTCAAACTCTGTCGTAATCACAGCACACTGTACTGACAGTTGCTTTAGAGCGGTTTCATCATCATAACTTGCGACAATATGCTGATCCGCAATGGCACCTGCTGGACTATATTGATCAGGCTCTAAGACACAGACACGATAACCTAAGTCTTGTGCTGCTTGGGTGAATAGTCGTCCTAACTGTCCACCACCAATAATACCAATCGTTGCGGGTGCTAATATCATGATTCTGGGGGCAAGCTCATTGCCATTGCATGTTGTCGCTGTATTTCACGGAAGGCTTTTAATTTAATCGCAAGTTCAGGATCATGGACTGCTAGAATTGATGCAGCAAATAAAGCCGCATTACCCGCTCCTGCTTCACCAATAGCAAAAGTAGCCACTGGAATCCCTTTGGGCATTTGCACTATTGATAGCAAGGAATCTTGACCTTTAAGATAGCGCGAAGGCACAGGTACACCTAAGATGGGTACCGTCGTTTTGGCTGCCAGCATTCCGGGTAAATGAGCAGCGCCCCCTGCGCCAGCAATAATACATTGCAAGCCACGTTCTTCTGCCGTACTAGCATATTCAAAAAGGAGGTCAGGTGTTCTATGTGCAGAAACAACCTGATACTCATGAGCAATATCGAGGTGTATAAGGTAGTCAACAGCGTGAGACATAATATGCCAATCACTGTTACTCCCCATAACAACCCCTACTAAGGGTTTAGACATAGTCAGTTATTATCAATAAAAAAGGTGGTATTATACGGAATATTACGTTCTGCGTACATTACCGTATGAAATTTGATCAATGCAGACTGCAAAACCTATTAGACCAACAGGAAAAACTGTGAATACTGTAGCCGTTTTTGAAACCCAACTTGATAACTATGAAATGATTCATCGCGGTAAAGTCCGTGATATTTATGCGATTGACAGTGATCATTTACTGATTATAACCACAGATCGTCTTTCTGCTTTTGATGTCATTTTACCTGAACCGATTATTAATAAAGGCATCGTATTAACACAAGTTTCTAACTTCTGGTTTGATAAGCTTGATGATATTATTGCAAATCAAATCAGCAATATTCATCTTGATCAACTACAATTATCTTCAGCAGAACGTCATCTGCTAGAAGGGCGTACAGTGATAGTCAAACGACTCAAAGCTTTACCTATTGAAGCCATTGTTCGTGGTTATTTAATTGGCTCTGGCTGGAAGGACTATCAGCAAAGTGGCAAAGTCTGTGGCATTACTTTGCCAACGGGTTTACAACTAGCAGATCAATTACCTGAAGCAATCTATACACCTTCAAGCAAGGCTGCTGTTGGTGAACATGATGAAAATATTGACTTTGACAAAACGGTAGAACTTATTGGGGCAGATTTAGCTAACCAAGTCCGTGATGTTAGTCTTAAGCTTTATCAGACCGCAGCACAATATGCCTTAAAAAAAGGTATTATTATTGCTGATACAAAGTTTGAATTTGGTACCAACAATGAAGGGCAATTGGTATTAATCGATGAAGCACTGACACCTGATTCCTCACGTTTTTGGTCGGCAACAAGTTATCGACCAGGCATCAGTCCTCCCTCTTATGATAAGCAGTTTATTCGTGATTATTTAGAGACTCTGGATTGGAATAAGGCAGCACCAGCGCCGCATTTACCAGCAAATATTCGTCAACAAAGTGCTGAACAGTACCAACAGATAGCTGAAAAATTACTCAGTACAGAAGATTAAAAAATTACAATAATTGCATATTAATTATGCAAAACGTGAAAATCTTAACTATATTAAGTAGAAGATTTTCCTATGTTTTATAAGGTATTTATGGGGTCTATTATTAAAATAATGTTAGGACTTGTTTTAGCGGGACTCGTCATTATGTCCAGTAGCTTATTAGCAGGTCTCTTCTGGCAATTTTTTGCTCCTGTTGAGGATGCTCCATTAGTTGCTACGCCACTGATGAAAAAAAATAAAACAACCACAGAACCTGTTATTAATTACGGCATAAAAATAGCTAATTTACACCTCTTTGGCAAGGAAGAAAGAAAATCAGTGATTGTAAAACCTCAAACCCAAGTCACAAAGAGAAGCCGACCTAAGCCTGTAAAAACAAAACCTCCCTTAAATATTATTCTCACGGGTGTTCTTGTTCGTAAAACAAAACCAAGTTTTGCCATTTTTCAGATTGAAGGAAAATCAAAAGTACATCGAGTAGGAGGGGATAAGCTACAAGAAGGTGTCAAACTCATCAAAATAAAGACCAGAGAAGTCGTACTTGATTATGAGGGTGAGAAAGTCACCCTTAAGCTACCTGAAAAAACGCTTGCTAAAAATAAACGTGTACAAAAAACACAACAGCAACAACCTCGCTTAGTACGCCAACGCCGCCCTAGAAATAGGCCACCTGCAAGTAACCATGTTCCACCAGAACCCAATAACGGTTTGCCTCCATTAGCCACCGACAATCTTAGCCAGCTACGAAATACTCTACTCTCTGAACCTCATCGTGCTGCTGAGCTAGTCAGTATTAAGGTTGCCAAAGATAAAGATCAAAATCTCATTGGCTATCGCCTGTCACCCGGTAAAAATCGTGCATTCTTTAGAGAACTAGGGCTACGCCCTGGTGATATTGCCATTGAAATAAATGGCATAAGCCTAAATGACCCGATGAATGGGCTAAAAGTTATGGGTGATGTATCTAGTGCTAGTTCACTCACGCTAAAAGTTAAACGTGGTAACCAAACATTAACTATTAACCGAGACTTATGAATAATATTCAAACACACTCTTACGCCAATGTGATTGGTTATGAGCTTCAACAAAGTCTATTAGAGTATCCAATATCATTACCAGGGTGGTCTATTGATCGTGTCATCCATCAATCAGATGATGCGGTGCTTTACCGAGCGCGACATAAAAATAATAAATATGCTGTTATCAAGCGCTTTAACTATGAAGTATCAAACATGGATGACGATGATGTCTATGAATTTATTGACTCTGTTGGTGCTGTAAAGGCAATAAAAAATAAAGGGCTTGTCAATATTTACAATGCGGGGCTAAGTCACGAACGATTTTATATTTTAATGGAGTATTTTCAATATGACAATTTACTCAATAGAATCAACACTAGTGATAGAAAAATAATGATACCTCAACGTACTCAATGGTTTAAATCTATTATTAAGACCGTTGCTGCTTTGCATTCTGAGGGTTTATTACACCGTGATTTAAAACTCTCTAATATGATGTTTCGTGATGATGAGTTAGTACTGATTGATTATGGAATAGAATCTGACTGGATGATAAAGACAGGCTTAATTGATGAAGGAGGAATTTATTGTACGCCTTCCTATGTCAGTCCAGAAAGAGCAATATCAGGTGAATGCAATGTGAAGACTGAGATTTATAGCTTAGGTATCATTTTGTATGAGCTATTAACCAACAAAAAACCCTATACTGCAAGTGATCCTATAAACCTTGTTAAGCAACATGTCTTCGCCCCTATTCCGACGTTGCCTGATAGGTTGCAATCCTATCAAAATCTTCTTAACAAACTATTAGCTAAACACCCTGATGACCGCTTTTCTTCAGCAAATGAAGTGCTTTCTGAATTGGCACGTTTAGACTGAATACATCAACCTATTTGGCTGATGAGTGACTCATTGTTTTCACTAATAATAACTATATAGTTACTAGTGAAAACAATGAGATAAATTAACACTTATCGATTCATTTATATTGATATTTAAACGGGTCAATAGACTAAAGTACCATTTTCACAAAATAGCATTAAAAATACAGCCTTACCAGTAAATCATGTTAACTCCCCACCCTTCGTCGCTAAAGAAAATAATGATAGCAAGACTCTTGATATCCTCCTTTCCATAAGAAGCACAGGTATTTTTAAGAGGCTTTCAAGCCAATTGACTGATTCTTTGCTCATAGGACTTAAAGCCCGTATACTTTTATCTGCACATTATTGAACCTTTTATAATTATATAATGTCCACTTATCGTCGAAAGTTGTAATTTTGATCCTATTCATTTTCTCATCAGAGGGCTTTTTAAACCTGATGAATCTAATTAACACCATGTAACAGTACGTAAAACGGGCAAACTGGTTATAGGTATTTTAGAGAATGAGTCGGACTGACAACACTAATACAGTCTATTTTTAGTGAAATAAAACTAACAGGGTTAACTCTATGGATATTCAAACAAAAAACATAATCTCATTCTCACTACTTGTTCTCGTGCTAACAGGTTGCTCTACCACTGGGGGGACAGGACAACATTCAAATACTGAAAACGAAGATATTCAAACCACCACTACGACAACAGAGGGGGGGAGTATAATGCATACTCATAGTGGTATTCCACATACACATGTATTACCAGCAACAGGCTTAAGTCATTCTCATAACTATAATACAACAAAAGCTCCTATTAATAGACCCGCTCCAAGACAACCTGCGCCAGTAAGAGCTCCAGCAAAGCCAGCAACATGTAAGCCTTGTGTAACACGCGCTTACAAACCACAAAGATCAACTTATACCCCTCCTAGAAGAGCAGTACAAGCGAGTGGTAACTGCCATATGCATCAAAGTCGTCGACATTGTCATGCATTACCTGCATCAGGTACAAATCACTCACATAACCAGCAAGCACGTAGACCCGTTGCACGACCAGCAGCATATAGACCGCCTGTTCGTCGTCCCGTTGCGCAACCTGTAAGAAGACCTGTACAACCCGTGAGAAGACCTGTGGTACAGCCCGTAAGAAGACCTGTAGTACAGCCTGTAAGAAGACCTGTAGTGCAACCAAGAAGACCAGCACCACAGACAACGACAACATACTATGATTATAGTGGCTCTACTACAAAAGCTCCAGCACCTAAGCCAGCACCAACTTATTATAATTACAATGCAGTTAAAGTTCCCTCTCGCAAAGGGCTAACACCACATATTCATAATGGTAAAACACATAACCATGTACTTCCTGCAGCTGGCAGAAACCATACACATGATACCGCAACAAGTTATTCTGGTGGTCGTTCACCGAGCTACTATGATGGTGGGCATACTACAGCAGCTCCAGCGCCAACATCAACAGCCTCTTATGGCTCTACGGCTTCCTCTGTAAGCGCTAATAATGGTAGTACTTATACTGTTAAGCCAAAAGATACCGTATTCCAAGTCATGCGTAATACGGGTGTTTATTGGAAGACTATTATTAAGATTAACAACTTACAAGCACCTGATTACACCATTGCACCAGGGCAGATTTTGAGACTGAAATAGCTTGTAATTTTTAGGTGTTTTTATTAACACCAGAAACAAAGAAAGACTGCCTCGGCAGTCTTTTTTTATTTCTATCGACTATTCATTACTACCATTCAAACTTCAAATAAACGCTGATATTCTTGTCGTGCATAACGATCTGTCATTCCTGCAATATAATCAACAACGGCTCTACTTTTATTCTGCTCACCATAGTGCTGTTGATAATCTTTAACTAACTGCTGGTGCTCTGGTGGCAAGAGTCTGACATCATCCATAAAGGCTTGGTATAAGCCCGTTACAATCATATTTGCTTTATGACTCATACGATAAACTTTATGATGAAAATAGAGTTTTTCACGTAATAATTTCTTTAACTCACGGCTCGCAATACGCATTTCAGTACTAAATTGAATTAATTCTTGAGGATACTGACGCACTTCTTCAATATTTTTAACCTGTGCAAGCAATAAATTAGATTCACTCGTCTTGGTTAAATCCACAACCAATCGTCCAATAATACGACGAATTATTTCATGAATTAATCGCCTGCCATCCAATGTAGGATAACGGCTTATTACTGCGACATAAGCCTCTTCAAATAGAGCCACTTCACGCAGATCCTTTATCTTGATTAATCCTGAACGTAAACCATCATCAATATCATGGTTATTATAAGCGATCTCATCAGCAATATTCGTTAACTGTGCTTCTAATGAGGCATGGGTTTGATCAATAAAACGTTGCCCAACTTCACCCAATTCACGAGCCTGCTTTAAGTGACAGTGCTTTAAAATCCCCTCACGAGTTTCAAAACAAAGATTCAAGCCATGGAAGTCAGCATAACTATGCTCTAGCCAATCAACCACACGAAGCGATTGATGATTATGCTCAAAACCACCTAAAGCTTTATTACAGTGATTCAAGGCATCCTGCCCTGCGTGTCCAAAAGGTGTATGCCCTAAATCATGAGCCAAGGCAATCGCTTCGGTAAGATCTTCATTAAGCCCTAGGGCACGAGCAATCGAACGGGCAATCTGCGCGACTTCAAGGGAATGAGTAAGGCGAGTACGATAAAGATCACCTTCATGGTTAACAAAGACTTGTGTTTTATATTCTAATCGACGAAAGCTAGTCGAGTGAATAATTCGATCCCGATCACGCTGGAATTCACTACGATAAGTTGGTGAAGGTTCATTAAATTGCCGACCTTTTGAAAGCTCTGGATGCGCTGCATAGCATTTCATTATTTAACCGAACGATCAAAGACACACTTTCCAGCAACAAAAGTCATTGCCGTTCGACCATTAAAGCTCCAACCTGCAAAAGGTGTATTTTTGCCTTGGCTAATAAATTCTGCAATGGCTAATTGCCAATGATCCTTTTTATCAAAAAGAGTAAAATCAGCTTGGTTACCAATCTGTAAATCTCCCTGTAGTGAACGAATAATTTTGGCAGGGTTATGAGTCACACTAGCAATTAATTGATTGAGAGGAATTGCCGTTTCTTCACTCAAACGCATGACCAAAGGAAGTAATGTTTCTAAAGCAGAAATCCCTGGTTGTGTTTGTTGGAAAGGTGCAAGCTTTGCATCAATCTCATGGGGTTGATGATCCGAACAAATAGCATCAATCGTGCCATCAGCCACTCCCGCTCTTAATGCATCAAGGTCGCGCTGACTCCGAAACGGTGGCTGCACATGACACAGTGGGTTAAAGTCACTAATATCCATCTCAGTAAGAAACAATTGATGAGCAGCAACATCCGCAGTAATACGAGTGCCTCGCTTCTTCGCCGCACGAATTTTCTCAACACTTTTAGCCGACGATAAACGACAAATATGGACAGGGATATTTAACTCTTCAGCAAGATGAATAATTTGTGCGAGAGCAACCGTTTCCGCTGCCGCAGGAATTCCTGGCAAACCAATACGTGTAGCAATAGCCCCTTCATGAACAACACCTCGTCCTGTTAGCTCCTTATCAATAGGGTGTAAAAAAGCCAACAAATCATAGGTTGCCGCATAATCCATTGCCATTCTTAGTGTATAAGTACTAGTAAAAGCTTGGCGTTGATTAGTCACTGCAATACAACCTGCATGTTTTAATCCACCCATATTAGTCAGCTGCTTGCCTTGCAACTCTTTACTCATCGCACCAATCACATTGATTCGTGCTTTACCCTGTTGGCTGGAAATTTTATGAATAAGATCAACCGTGGGCATACTATCAATCGTCGTATCAGGCTCTGGCATACAGCAAAGCTGAGTAATGCCTGCACTCACGGCTGCCTCGCTCTCAGTCGCAATTTTTGCCTTATATTCTTGACCGGGTTCCCGCAAATAAACAGAGAGGTCAATCAAACCAGGAATCAATAAACGTTGCTCAGCTTCAATCACTTGATCAGCACCAAAGTGATCTAATGCCTCCGTGCCAATATGACTAATACAATCATCCGTAATATAAAGATTAGTTACCTCATCCACTCCATTGGCAGGGTCAATAAGATGAGCATTATTAACGACAATTTTCATTTTAACTTCCCTGACTGAGCGCTCATTACCATTGACATAACCGCCATCCGCACTGCAATACCATTACTCACTTGCTGTAAAATAACAGACTGAGAACCATCGGCAACCACACTATCAATCTCAACACCACGGTTACTTGGTCCTGGGTGCATCACAATAGCATCAGGTTTTGCACAGGCAAGAGCCTCTTTGCGAAGACCATAACGCTTATAATATTCATGAGCAGAAGGTAGTAAGGCATTTTGCATACGCTCTTTTTGCAGACGTAACATAATAATCACATCAACCCCCTCTAAGCCTTCATATAAATCATGAAAAACATTCACGCCCATGGCTTCAACACCCACAGGCATCAAGGTACGTGGACCAATAACTCGGACTTCTCCAGCACACAATGTTGTTAATGCATGGATTTGTGAACGCGCAACACGGGAATGTAAAATATCCCCAACAATCGCTACCTTAAGCGGTGGAAAAGCCCCCTTATGTTGACGAATCGTCAACATATCCAACATCGCTTGTGTTGGATGAGAGTGATGACCATCACCCGCATTAAGTACACTGATATGAGGTGCGGCATAACGCGCAATAAAGTGAGCAGCTCCGCTATGTTGATGGCGCACAATAAACATATCAACATTCATCGCTTCAAGATTACGAATAGTATCGAGTAAACTCTCACCTTTACTCGTCGCTGAAGTATTAATATCGAGATTAATAAGATCAGCAGACAAGCGTTTAGCCGCTAACTCAAAGGTCATTCGAGTGCGGGTGGAGTTTTCAAAGAATAGATTAATTACAGTCTTGCCACGCAATAAAGGAGCTTTTGACTGATTTTTATTAGGTAATGTAACGAATTGTTCTGCTCGATCTAATATTTCTTCAAGCATTAAAGGTGATAAGCCTTCAATGGTGAGAAAGTGGCGCAACTTACCTTCTCTAGTGAGTTGTAAGCTTGAGGGCAATGGCCCTGGTGATAGGTCTATCATCGATGATAAGTTGGAGTCCATTCACTGTTTCCCCAGTTTGGCAGTTTATCGATTATACATGCCATCATTGATTTGTTTACTTATTTCCCACTCTGAGTTGCATATTTTCTGGCCCAGATAAAGAAATATACTGATTTGCATCTAAGTCTTGTTTAATTCCAGTGACTTGCGCAGCGATAGGTAACTCTCTTCCTTCACGTTCAAATAAGATAGCAAGAATAATACTAGAAGGCCGTCCAAAATCATAAAGCTCATTCATGGCGGCACGGATTGTTCTACCTGTAAACAAAACATCATCAACCAAGATAATATGCCGATCTTCAATGGAGAAAGGTAAGTTGGATGGCGTAATCTGTGGGTGCAAACCAATACGACTAAAATCATCACGATAAAAATTAATATTCAATTCACCAATAACATCAGGTAAACCCAACTCTTGATGCAAATGCTCAGCTAACCAAACACCTGCAGTACGAATTCCGATAACTAATGGATCAGTGATATTATTTTTATCCAAATACTGATTCAGTTGAATTGCCATTTCAGTCAGTGTGGATTGAACATCATAGGAAGTCTTATGCATTTGTGATTAACCATGTTTCTAAAATAATAGCGGCTGAGAGCTGATCAATATCGGTCTTTTGAATCTTTTTTTTACGACCTGATTGGCGTGATTGTATTAAACGTTGCTCAGCTTCTAGTGAACTCAGCTGCTCATTGACCATACTAATGGGTAAGCCAAAGCGTCCTTCTAGTTGCCGACCAAAACGCTCTGCCTTCTTGGTCATTTCACTACGGCTACCATCAGTGTGTAAGGGTAAACCAACGACAAGATGCTGACTATTCCATTCTTGTAATAAGGCTTCTATCTTAAGCCAATCAGGTTTATTGTTAATGCTTTGCACTGTACACAGTGGTGTTGCAATACCTGTTATTTGTGAAGCAATCGCAATACCTGTTCGCTGTAAACCAAAATCAAAGGCCATAATATTCATCGTATTATGCGTGACCAGAAAATTCAGTCATCAATGAAACATCAACACCTAATGTTTTAGAAGCCTCTTTCCAACGTCGATGAAAGGGCACCTCAAATAAAATGTTTGATTCAACGGGACAAGTTAGCCAGACATTATCGAGCATCTCTGCTTCAATTTGCCCTGCTGTCCAACTGGCACAACCTAGGATTAAGAGGAAGTTACTGGGACCTTTATTATCGGCAATATCCTTGAGTATGTCTTTAGATGCAGTCACTGCTAGCTCATTTGACACTGGCAAGGTATTTTCCCAGCGTTGGTCACTATCATGTAAGATAAAACCCTGTTCTGGCTGAACGGGGCCACCTTTAAGAATTTGCTTATGATTGATATTACTATCCATCACATCAATATTCAGATGTTCAAATAAATCACCTAAATTAGTTTCTGATGGCTGATTAATACAGAGACCAAAACAGCCTTGGTCTGTATGACGAGCGACTAAAATAACATTATGTTCAAATTGTGGATCACTCATACCTGGCATAGCAATCAGTAACTGATTTTGTAATTTAAAATGATTTTCTGACATGGTCTTATTCAGTTCTCAATCCCCGCGACCCCTTTCCTTTTACACCCGTATTAAATATAAAGGTACGAGTTATTTGCAAGCGATCGAATTTTTGTTTAACAGCTAATGGTAATGCATCATAAGGTGATGCTATTTTAATAATACGCAAAGCCGCATTATCAAGAACACGTGACCCAGATGAAGTTTGTACTTCAGAGCTAACCACTCTACCATCTTTACCTAGTATAGCATTAACAATCAGCTTTCCACTCTTTCCTAAGCGAATCGCTTCTTTTGGGAAGTTAGTGGTTCCAATGCGTTCAATTTTCTTAGCCCAAGAATCAATATAAGCTGCCTCAATAGCACTTTTTGCATTACTTGAATTTAAGAAACGTGTTTTAGGCATTTTTGAATAATTAGCCTCATCAGTGGCTAGCTCGCTAGAAAGTTGTGCCTCCTCATAGGTTTTATCCGTTGTTTCCTCAGAGACCTTTGTTGGCTCTTCTTGTTCAGGTACTTCTTCTACCTTGGGAATATATTTATAAGTTTCTCCCTTGGTTGTCAATAGTAATGGCTGTAAAACGGGGGGGTGATTCGGTGAAGATTGTTCTGATTTTAACGGAGAGATATCATCAGAAGGATTCATATTACTTGCCGACATCATGCTGGTGGGTCGATTATCCTCAGCCGTATCACCACTGGCAAGTAAGTCAACTTGTGCAATAATATCGGCTTTATCTGGTGCGACTTCTGAGTGGACATTGACAATGGTGACATCAAGTTTGGAACTAGGAAATAGCTGGCTTGTTTGTTTAATACCAAAGCCAATACCAAAGATTATCAACGCATGAAAAAGTAAAGCAAAAGGCATTGTTTTTGCTAGTGAACTGTTCTGTAATGTTAGTGAAAATGTGCTCATATGATTTAATTATTATTGGTCACTTAGAACTCAAGATTCAATAAAAATGCACCTCAAGATATTACAATATCATAAAGGATTATTATTTTATCAAGCCCCCCTTGGGTATGGGTACAATATTCCTATTGACTGAATATGCCCATTTTCTATTATTGTTATCCTCTTAGCTCAAGTATTCACTATACACTAGGATGATTATTTTTGATTCTAGCACTTGTCCATAATGAAACAAGCAATCAAAGATATATGGACAGTTTTCAGCATAATGTTTAGGGCTGTCTACTTCTTAGGCTTTAGTAGAATCGTATTTTCAACCTTTATTATCAACAACTTATCATAATTAAGCCACTTTGTCGTAAAGATAAAACCTGCTCTCATCATCGGCTTTATCTTTTCTCTATAGCACTCAAAATCCCTCTTAATATAGAGACTTCCTGTTGACGAATTTCAGAACGAGTAATGAATGTACGTATCTTATCCATAATCTTACCAGGATGTTTTTTCATTATAAAATCAGATTTTATTAATATTTTTTGTAAATGCTGATAGAGCAAGTCGAGTTCTTCTGTTGTTGGTGGTATTTGACCACGCAAATGATGATCACTCGTCACAACGCTAGATAATTGCTGTTTATAAATTTCATAACATAACATTTGCACAGCAGAAGCTAAGTTTAATGAAGGATACAAAGGACTCGTTGGAATCATCACCCGATAATGAGCATAGCGTATATCATCATTACCTAACCCCATTCTTTCAGGACCAAAAAGTAATGCAACAGAAGCCTCTTTAGCATGATGATTGAGTAATTCGGCAGATTCCTGAGGGTTCAGTTCAGGTAGATCAAAATTTCTTACTCTTGCAGTGCTTGCAATCACCACACGACAGTCTTTACATGCCTCATAGACGCTATCAACAATGGTAACATTATCAATTAAATCAACCGCATTGCAGGCTAGTTTATTTGCTTCTGGATTAGGGAATTGTGTTGGATCAACTAAATAAAGTGAAGTAATACCCATGTTTTTCATTGCACGAGCCGCCGAACCAATATTGCCAGGATGGAACGCTCTAACGAGAATAATTCTAATATTATCTAACACAATAAAGGTCTCTACTCTTTTGCTAATAGAGGTGAAGAATACAGGGCAAAAATAGCCTTTCATAGCAAAATTCAAGCAGTTTATGATTTGCTCAATAGACAGGCTATCTCACTTAACTCAAAGTGAATACTATATTATTTAGTAAAAAGTAGATTGCCTCATGAATATATTAGAGAAAAGTATCGTCATCAGTTTGGCTTTATTGCTCAGTACTCCCCTAGCATGGGCTGAAAATATTCACTTAATACTAAAGCATGCTAGTGATGCAAATTGTGATGGTATTGCCGATACAGTACTACACTCTCAATTTATTCGTATCAAGCCTAAGCAGTGTATTGTTTATCAAGTAAGTGCTAAAAATACAGGGCATTTGGCGGTTCAGAATGTGCAGATAAAAGGACAAATTCCAGCATATACCTTATTACATGGTGCTGACTCTGCAACACAAGTTAGTGCTCAAACGGTATCACGCTCATTACCCAGTTTGTCATCAGGTGCCGAGAATAGCTTTCAATATTGGGTGCAGGTGCTTTAATAGAATTGATTTAGAACGACTTACAGTATTTATACCAATAACAGAGTCAGCAGAGTAACCTAACTCTAGTACTAGGTTTTTATATTTCATCAACCTGTATTCCTAATATCTAATATTACCTTTATGGTATTAAAATATATCAGCATTTCCTTAAAAATTAATTCTCAAACGATCAATAATCACTAGCAGGCACATAAACCCCACCAAAGTAATCATTTTGATTCACGACTTCTTTATAGGCAGCTGCTCCAGTACTGTTTTCTCCATCTAAAGCCCAGCTTAATTCTTTATCATGGTTAAACCACACCAATGCACGAATAGCAGGAAAGGAAGTCTCCAAACTTGCAAAGAGGTCGGTAATCCAAGCACCTTTGCTTTCATCTGCATCACTATCATCACCATTGAATCCATTTTCTTCGGGTAAATCGCTTGGCTCAGCACTGGAAACCTCACCAATCATAATAGGCTTGCGAGGATAATGGCTCGTTAAGGTGTTATATGCGGAACTAAATACCTCACTAAAACTCTTCCAAGGATGATATCGGCGATTACTTCCCCAGTTATAGCCATCAATTGAAGTCCAATCAACATAATCATCACCAGGATAATACCGTGTCACATCGTTAAAATCATCGTAGTCTGTCGTACTCATGCACCAAACCCATTCGACACCTTGAACATTTGCAGCACTAAAACGATCATGGATATATTGCCATGCCTGTCGATAAGCGACAGGATCATTACCCCATGGATACCATTTAGCATTAAATTCATGAGCAAAACGAATCAATACACGAGGCTTAGCATCTGTTGGATAGCTGGCTTGCCATGTTTTCAGCCCTGTAATCCAATCATTAATATAAGTATCCCAATCACCTTGATTTATTTTATCAAGTAATCGTGTCTCAGGAGATGATGCGAGCTGTGGCATCCATGTAATCATAGGAACGGCATTACGAGAACGTACATTGTCTAATTGAGTTTTTAGCCGTGACCATTGTCCTTCAAAACCTGTAAATAAGTTCACAATCGATACTGGCATTCCAGTGGCTGTATTGAAACGATCAATTTTATTAGGATTCCATGCATCTTTAGTAACAAAGGCTCCCAATATCACATGAGCTTGACTTGATGCGGGTTTAATCG
This sequence comes from Thiotrichaceae bacterium, assembly GCA_023144895.1. Classification (GTDB taxonomy): domain Bacteria; phylum Pseudomonadota; class Gammaproteobacteria; order Thiotrichales; family Thiotrichaceae; genus HyVt-477. Next base: position 23,321 of record JAGLEV010000005.1, on the reverse strand, counting down.
TGATAAGCACAGTATCGGTATCAATCACTCCCTGTGTTGTTTCAACACTTAATTTGAATTTAAGCTGGACAGGATTAACAACATCAGGGGTTTGGATTCTCAGTAATGCGTTATCTTTGCCCTGCATAACGACTGTAATCCCACTATTATCGACCTGCTCCCAGTCATAAGACAGTGGTAACTTATTCCCCTGATCATCATAAGCTGATAGACCACTATTAAAGCCTTTGCCTCGTAATAATACTTGGGTATTGGCATAGACTGTTTGATTTTTACCAGCAAAGGAGACTGGCCATGTTGCTGAGGTTAATTTGACTGTTACGGTGATTGCTTGCTGCCCTCCGTTATTATCAATATGGTAAGTGAATACATCATAACCAATATATTCTCCCATAGGGGTATAGGTATATTCTCCAGGTAACCCATTCTTTATGGCAGTCAAAGAGCCAAAGTGTGGTTTATTGATAATGGTATACTGGCTGGGTCTAGTGCTTGAGTTATGAGGGAATAGATCAATATCTTGTGATAGATTGAATGGTAAACTAATCTTGTTTTCACTTACTGTAAGTCTATTTCTTTGTGGTGTTGATATCGTAGGATTATCTATCGATACTATTGTTGGTATTGTAGGTTTATCTATGGGTACTGTTATTGAGTTTTGTGCCAGACTACTAGGTTCAGAGCTAATCTTAATTGGATTTTCAGTAACGGAAGTACCACAAGCTGTCAGTATGATGATGAAGGGTAAAGCTAATAATTTATACATAAAGTTAGAACTTTATATGAGAACAAATTCATGGTGAGAGCAAAGAAAATATTGATAAAAGAATAAATTTATAGTATAAACAAGCACTTGATATTATTTTAATATAGCTATCGTGAAAATTTGATTCTGTAAAGTGATTTTGTCAAATAGATAAAGTCTACCATCAATAAGAAGCCTGCCTAATCGGCTATTAATGGATAGATAGAAATTTTTTATTATGATAACGTTTTATCCACCATCTATCAAGAAACTGATCAAGTCAAATTATTACTAAAATAGACCGACTCAATCAGGTTTCAGCTATTCAATTTTCTAGAAAGGAATATCATCCTCAAAATCATCAAAGGATGCAGAAGCTCCCTGTTGAGGCGCTGGATTATTATTCTGTGGCGCTGAGTTATTATTTTGTGGCGGTTGTATTGGTGTTGATGCCTGTTGTGGTTGAAATTGAGGTTGATTACTCTGTGCTGGTGGTGCAGAAGCATTAGGAGTAAAACCACCCTCTGTTGCCGCACCCGCTCCTGCTCGTGAACCAAGCATTGTCATCTCTCTAGCAACAATTTCAGTTGTATAACGATCCTGACCGCTTTGATCTTGCCATTTTCTCGTTCTTAGATTGCCTTCAATATACACTTGTGAACCTTTACGAAGGTATTGACCCACAATTTCAGCAAGGCGATTAAAAAATACGACTCGGTGCCACTCAGTACGTTCTTGTTTATCACCTGAATTTTTATCTTTCCATGTATCCGTTGTTGCTATAGTAATATTAGCTACAGCTCCACCGCTAGGCATATACTTAACTTCAGGATCACCACCGAGGTTACCGATTAGAATGACCTTATTCACACTTGCCATATTAACTCCTATACGTTTATCGACTCTTTAGAGCAATTGTACGCATAAGTGAACATAAAATCATGATTGTTTTTATGTTCATCTTCTTCTACTTAATGATTGTTAATCCAAAATTTGAGGCGTAACAAAAATTAATAGCTCACGTTTATCCGTATTTTTTCGAGTATGTTTAAAGAGTCTACCCACAATAGGTAGGTCACCTAAAATAGGGACTTTATCCACATCATTTTGGTTAGTTTCTTCATGTACCCCACCCAGTACAATCGTCTGACCATTCTCAACCAATATTCTAGTCTGTACTTGTCGTGTATTAATACTAGGTACACCATTGAATACTCGACCAATAGTGTCTTGATTCACCCTAAGATCCATAATCACATGATCATCAGGTGTAATTTGTGGTGTCACTTCAAGACTTAATACCGCTTTCTTAAAGGCAACATTGGCAGCACCACTTGATGATGCTTGTAAAAATGGAATTTCAACACCTTGCTCAATAGTGGCTTTTTGTTGATTCGTTGTTACCACACGAGGTGTTGAGATAATTTCACCCTTACTCTCCGCTTGTAAGGCTGATAGTTCGAGGTCAACAAGATAATCTTTACTGAGTAAAGAGAATGCTAATCGTGGAGCACCAGCAGCAGGTAGGTTAATATTAAGGCGATCATTAATACCAGGAAGACCTGCTCCTCCTGACATAGCACCCGTTGCATCTGTTGAGCCAGAGCTTGAAATACCACCATCTTTAACTAAGGATTTATTAAATCCAACCAGCCCTGTCATGCCAAAGCGACTACCAATTTCTCTACTAAATTCATCATTAGCAATAACAATTCTTGATTGAATGGAAACTTGACGCACAGGAACGTCAAGACTTTTCACCATCGCACGAACATCATTCACACGTTCGGTTGTATCATGAATCAAAATAGTATTAGTACGCTGATCAAAAGAAATATTGCCACGATCAGATAACATTGAACGACTTTTGTTACCGTCTGAATTAATTAATTTAATTAAATCTGCAGCTTTAGCAAAGTTAATTGTTAGATATTCTGTCGTTAATGGTTCTAGCTTCTGCTTTTTTTGTAGCTGTTCAAGCTGTCGATTCTCTCTAGCAGCAAGCTCAGCTTCTGGTGCAACCCAGATAACCGTACCATTCTTACGCATACCCAAACCTTTTGAGCGTAAAACAATATCCATCGCCTGATCCCAAGGAACATCTTTAAGACGTAATGTAATACTACCTCTCACCGCATCACTCACAACGATATTTTTATCTGTAAAATCAGCGAGTAACTGTAAGACCGAACGTACTTCAATATCTTGGAAATTAAGCGTCAGCTTTTCACCCTTATAAACTTTCTTTTGTGTAATAATATCTTTGATCGTTTTGTGTTTAATCACTTTATCAACAGTAATAACCAGCTTATTATCTTTCTGATAATTAGAAAACTTAAAGTCCCCACGTACAGAAATACGAAACTTAGTATTGGCACCCTGAGCAAGCACCGAAATATTCTTAACAGGTGTAGCAAAATCTAATACATTATAAGCTTTCTGTTTAACACGACTACGAACACCTTTTAGTGTTACCACAATAAAGTTGCCTGAACGTTTTATAATAGGTCGTACATGAGACCCTGGCAAAGCAATATTAATCTTACCACTACCCTTTGAGTCACGAGTAAAGTCTACATTGGCATTATAATCGTGCTGTACAGAGCTAGCTTGTTGAACAGGTGGAGGTGGCGGTGGTGGCGCTTGACGTTCATTACTCATTATCCGAGTTGAACCTTGGGCATGAGGAACGACTTTGCTTTCAAGCGGTGGTCGAGTCTCAGACTCATAAGTCACTTGTGGAGCTTGCTTGGACTTCATTACCTCATTAAGCCAAGCTGTATCTTTCTCCAGCCTAGACTGAGGTTTATTAGCAACAATCGTATCATTCATAATCCGTAGGTGGATCTTATTACCTTTATTGATAGTGTGAAATTTATTCACTGAATCCAGTGTTAAAGTCGCTCTTACTCTATTATTTGATTGTGAAAGGTTAATCCGTTTAATACGCCCTTTACCCGCAAGAGTTTTAGCAAGATCATGGTTCTTATCAATGTCATAGAAGTCAAGAACTAAACGAGGTGGATTATGTAAAACAAATGCTTTCGGTGAAGCCACCGTAGAATCAAAGTTAAATACGACATCTGTAGAGTCTGGCGAAATAACATTATTGACCCCCATTAATTGAAGTGCGTTTGCTTCACCAGCAATAGCGAGAGTTATCGCAGCTGGTAGTAACGCTAACTTTAATAAATGACCCAATGTATTCATGGTAATAACCTTAACTTTATTATTATTTTAAAAAATCTAATTACTTAATCTGCAAATAAATTAATAGCTGTTTCTTGGGCTTTATACCCACCGTATCCATTCGGAATAATTTCACTTACTGATATTTTACTATCAGAGATAAGGGTAATCTTGCCGTAGTCCTCACCAAGATAATTGCCTGCTCTTACTCGTTGAATGCCCCCCTTAGAAGTCTTCACTAAGGCCCAAAGTTCACCTTTTTTGTTAATTGTCCCCACCATCCTTAAGCTGGTTAACGGAAAGCTTTCTAAAAACTCAGGAACTCTTGTTTTATCAAGAACAATCCCTTTAGGCTTTTCATCATTTGTCACTTCTTCACCTGTATCAATAATCGGTGTAAGTACCGTAATATCAAAAGGATCAACCTCATGTTCTGGATAAATAAAGCGTAAATAAGGCTTGATAACAGGAATCGGTGTAATCGGCTGTCCTGAGCGATTTTTTACATGAGTTAAATAACTTTCCAACTCTTGATGTTTTTCTTCATTACAAGCACTTAATGTGCCAAGTACAACAAGTAGGGCTAAAGATTTAAAAATCACAGATATTTTATGCGGAATGATCATTTTTTCACATGTGCCTCTGCATAGCGATAGGTATTAATCGTTGCAGTCATTGATAAACGCTTATCTTTAGTGGGTACCAAGTTAATATTATTGATGGTCACGATTCTTGAAAGACCCGAAATATCACTCACAAATGATGCAAGCTGGTTATATGTACCCCGTGACTGTAAAGTAATCGGCTTGATAATATAGAATTCTTGGTGTATCTCGTTACCTGGTTTAAAAAGATCAATCTCCAAACCATGAAAAATACCTTTCTCAGAAATATCTAAGATCAACTCAGGAATCTCTGTTTCACCTGGTAATTGTTTTACCAAAGTGCCAAATGAAAAACGCATTTCTTCTAATTGCTTACGATACGCAGGGAGCTGACTAGCCTTAAGTTGCTTACTTTCAAACGTCTTCTTTAGTGTAACTTCAGTATTTTCTCGTTGTTCTAAATTAACAAATTTATCAGCAACAAACACCTTAAAACCCATAAAGACAATCAAAGCAAAAATAGCAATAATAACGCCCACTCGAATCGGCATTGGAACACTGGAAGGATCATCTGCCAGACTATTAATATCTTGTAAATCCATTAGCTACGATCTCCCCTATAGTCAGAGTCATGCTTTTTTGGCTTTAGTAACTGAGTCACATTTAACTCAAAGCTACGTAATTGAATATCTGATTTTCTTCTATCTTTGGAAATAATATTAAGCTTTGTTGAACTTAACCAATCCGAAGCATTCAACTTATCCATATAGGTAGACACCCGTGCACTAGATTCTGATTTACCAGTAATTTTTATATTATTACCTCTCTGTCTAAGACTAGTAAGAAAGACACCTTGAGGTAAAGAGACAACCATTTCATCAAAAAGATGAACAATACTAGGACGTGTCGATTGCAAATTATCAATAATTCCAATTCTATCAAGTAGTGCTTTACGCTTAACATCTAGCTTTTTTATATCGGCAATGGTGATATCAAGTTTTTTGGTTTCTGACTTAATACGAGCATTACGCTGATCTTGATAATCTAAGTTTCCTTGCATCCAATGATTACCAACATAAACCGTGCTGACACCCGCAATTCCTGCAAAAAAAACCATTGTTATAAAATTCTTACGACTTTTCTCTTTGGCTTTTTCACGCCAAGGTAATAAATTCAAAGAAGCCATTTAATCAAACCCTCGTAGTGACAAGCCCGTAGCGACTAATAAAGAAGGAATATCATTAGTAAATCGAGTGGGATTAATACGTGAATTAAGTTTCATCGAAGTAAACGGATTGACTAATACGGTTGGAATTTTTGTCGATGCTTGGATTTGTTGATCAATACCCGAAATACTGGCATTACCTCCAGAAAGCAATATTTTATCAACCGAAGTTTTCTGGGTAGAAGCAAAGTAAAACTGTAAAAACCGATTGACTTGGCGCACCATATTTTCACGAAAAGGATCAAGTACTTCAGAGACATAGCCTTCAGGTAAGTCACCCGTCTTCTTAGCAAGACCTGCCTCTTGAAAAGTCAAACCATAGCGCTGCATAATTTCTTCTGTTAACTCTTTTCCACCAAAAGCTTGTTCTCGTGAAAAGCTTGTTTGACCTTGTTCAAATACGGTCATACCTGTCATTGAAGCACCAAAATCAACAATAGCAACGGTATTTTTATTCCTAACATCCTCAACAAGAATAGAAGATACCAACTCTAATGAATGTGATTCTAAATCAACAATATCTACCTTTAAACCTGCCATTTCGGCAGCGGCTACACGTGATTCAACATTCTCCGAGCGTGTTGCCGCGAGTAGTACATCAATAGAGTCACGAGAGTGCTTAGATTTACCAATCACTTCAAAGTCAAAATTTACCTCATCCATGGGATAGGGGATATGCTGTTCCGCCTCAAGGATAATATTAGATTCTAAATCACTACCTGCTAAAGAGTCAGGCAATGAGATCGTTTTACTGATCGCAACAGAGGAAGGGATGCCTAAAGCACAGCGCCGACATTTTGTGCCACTTTTTTTAACAAGATGACGAATCGCCGTACCTACCGCACTAATTGCTTCCTCATCAGATAGGTCACGGCCTTGAAAGACATTTTCAGGCAGTGGGATGACATTGTAGCTTTCCAGCAAAAATCCTTTACCTGATTTCGATAATTCGATAAGTTTTACTGCGGATGAACTAATATCTATCCCCAATAAGTTACCTTTTGGTCGTAGTGAAAACACTCGCTTTTCCTTATAATTATTATTATGCTATGGTTATTACCGTACTTATTTTTATTATTGATAAGCATAACTATCCTTAGTTATTTATTTTGTTCTTGTTTCCGCCACAACGTTTAGAGTTTTTAATTATTTTTTTTAACAACTTATATTGAAACTACTAGTTTTAGCAGGGAAAGCCCGCTTATCCGAACTGTCATTAGTCGGGTACTACTGTGTTTTTGTGGCGCGTTTATTATCATAGCAGTGTGCTGTAGTCACGCTAAAACTATATGGATAAGCGGTTTTAGATACTTTAGAATATAGTACTCTACAATGGGGTGGAATTCGTATGGCAGGTCTTAACGAAGTTTATCATAACTATAATAACTAACAGGTTCATTTGAATGTTTTTTTTCAAGTTGATAAGCTATATTTTTCGATGGTTACTAGGACCATTATTAACACTCTCTGTACTTGGATTAATCGTCATTGTTGTGGCATGGTCTTATTACTCTACTCAACTACCAAGCAAAGAAGTATTACTGAATAATGTTTCCTTACAATTGCCGTTAAGAATCTATAGTAAAGAAAAAAAGCTCATTGCAGAATTTGGACAGTTTCGTCGTCGTCCAGAAAAAATTGAAGATATTCCTGCCAATATGATTAATGCCTTTGTCTCTATTGAAGATTCACGGTTTTATGAACATAAAGGTGTTGATTTCTATGGTGTTGCCCGAGCGGTTGTTAAAGCACTAAAAACCAGAAATGTTAGTGAAGGCGCGAGTACAATCACGATGCAAGTGGCTAGAAACTACTTCCTCAGTCGTCGCAAGAAACTAGACAGAAAGCTCAAAGAGATTCTTTTAGCGGGTAAATTAGAAGAAATCTACACTAAAGACCAGATACTGGAGCTTTATCTCAATAAAATATTCCTTGGTAAACGTTCTTATGGTGTTGGCTCTGCGGCAGAAGTTTATTATGGTAAAAAAATACAAGAACTAACATTGGCTCAAAATGCCATGATTGCGGGATTACCTAAAGCCCCTGCACTGTATAACCCTATAAAAAATCCCAAGCGTGCCAAGATTCGTCGAGATTATATCTTACTACGCATGTTTCAGCTCAAAAAAATCACGGATGCTGATTATCAACAAGCACTCGCTGAACCTATCACAGCAAAAGTCCATTCTCGTGCAAAAACAGAAACTAAAGCCCCTTATGTTGCTGAAATGGTACGTACTGCAATGGTTAAACGCTTTGGTGAAGCTCTCGTTTATGAAAGAGGCATGAAAGTCTATACAACGATTGATAGCAATGAACAAGAACATGCCATTAAAACCATGCGTAAACATCTGATTAGCTATCATAAACGTCATGGCTATACGGGCCCTGAGGCGCATATACAACTCTCTGATTATTACAATCGCCCTGAGGCATTACTAAAATATTTAAATAAATACAGTGAGATTGCAGGTCTAATACCTGCTGTGGTAATGAGTACTAGCAAAGCGAAAGCAACGCTTAAAACCCGAGATAATGTCACTGTAACACTCACATTAAAACAGATAAAATGGGCACGAAAGCATATTAGTGAGAATCGCCGAGGCAAGAAAGTTAAGTCTGTGAGTAATGTACTAAAAATGGGTGATATTGTTCGTGTCAATAAAAATGATAAGGGTGAATGGAGTCTAACCCCCTTACCTTCTGTGGCGGGTGCACTTGTTTCTATGAACCCAGTGGATGGTGCAGTCAATGCCGTTGTTGGTGGGTTTGATTATCGCCAGTCTCGATTTAATCGAGCAACACAAGCGAAACGCCAACCAGGCTCTAGCTTTAAGCCGTTTGTTTATGCTTCTGCCTTAGCTAAAAACTATTCTCCTGCCAGCGTGGTCAATGATAGCCCTATTAGAATCTCTGGTAGCAAGTGGCGACCTCAGAATTATAGTGGCAAAAGCTTTGGTCCTACACGTCTACGTTATGGTCTAAAGAAATCTAGAAACTTGGTTTCTATTCAACTCTTACGTGAGATTGGTATTGACTATGCTCGTACCTATGTTGAAAAATTTGGTTTTAATCGATCAGAAGTCCCGCCTAATTTAACGATGGCTTTGGGCACAGGCTCTGTTACGCCAATGCAAATGGCAGGAACTTACTCTACCTTTGCTAATGGTGGTTATAAAGTAGAACCTTATTTCATTAGCCATATTGATGATCATCTTAATAATAGTATTTGGCGACACTTCCCTAATACCGTTTGTAAACATTGTGATTCCAAAAGCAAAAAAAATATGGCGAAACCAAGACCCGTTAATATTGCCAAGCGGATTATGAAACCCCATGTTAATTATCAAATTAATAGCATGTTGCAATCGGTTGCTACATCAGGCACAGCAGTACGAACTCGTGTCTTAAAAAGAAATGATATTGGTGGTAAAACAGGTACAACAAATGACCAAAAAGATGCTTGGTTCTCTGGGTTTACACCCCAAAAGGTGACAACAGTATGGATGGGATTTGATCAAATTAAGCCAATGGGACGACGTGAAACAGCGACAGGGCTTGCGCTCCCTACATGGATAGACTTTATGAAGGTTGCACTAAAAGATATACCACAAGCTCGACTCAAGCCACCCAAAGGAATGCGCTCATTAACAATGGATGCTTTAACAGGATTTATTGCTGACAAGCGCTCTAAAGAAACGGTTTCTGAGATGTTAGTTAAAGCACAAATACCAGGGATGCTCCCCCCAAATTTTCTCTACAACGGTAATATATTACAAGTCAATAATCCTAATAAGCCAACGATTACATTAACCAATGATTATCTTATTGACCATAACATGAGTATATTGGATACCAACTTGGAAGATATTAATGCAACTCTACCTGAAAACGCACCCCAAGCTCAAACACGAACGATTGATATTGATGGTCAAGCCTTTGAGATACCTGAGCAGCTATTTTAAATACAACAAGGAATGATGATTGTGGCTGAAGCTACTCGATTACTTTATGAAGAGAGTTATCATAACCATCTTGCTAAGTTAAAAGGGCATGCTTCATAACAAGGTAGAAAATGAACGATGCCAACTTTTCTATTAGAAAAAATAGAGAGGTTAATCTCCCATGCAACCACCATCAGAACTAGAATCAGGGCTGCCTGACGCTCCACTACAGCCAGAAGCACAAGCGATATGTGCAGCACAGTAACCCGTCGATGAAGAGGTTTCACAATTTAATGAATATTTGAAACCATCTTTAATATTAAGAAGGCTGTCTATTGCAAAGATTAAAGGTAATCGTGATGGTTTTGAGGGGTCAATATTTTCTTTTGAACAAGCCAAACGCCAAGTACGCTTTATTCCTTCTTCAGCCAAGGTAGGTGTAGACATTGATTCTATAGGAGAATGATGCAAAAAACCTCCAATGGCTTTTTTACTAAAGTCTTACTATCTAGCATATTAAGCCGTTAGTTTAATTAATCAAGCGGTCTAAAACCCTTACCATTGTATTGATAAGTCAACGTTGCAGAACTACTCCCTTTTGTATGTGTATAGCGTTTAGTTATTTGTAATAAATTTTCTTGCATTTCAATATAATAGTGATAACTTCCCTTTAGATTTTTCTTGGCATAAGAAAGATGAGTATTAGTAATGATGCGTTGATAAGGTTTTCCCTTGCGACTAAAACAAGCAACTAGTTGTATTCTTTTAAAAGAATTTTCTTCAATAAAAACATAGTCATAAATATTATCATGATTAAAATCATTCTTAATTAAACCCTCTTTAACAGGAGATTGCAGCTTATCTTTAGAGTGGGTATGTAAGTCATAATATGAACGAATAGGAGTAAACCTACCTTGGCTCTCGATACAACTGCTCGGTAGCTCAAGGTGATTTTTTGGATTATTAATTGTGGCAAACTTCTTATAACAAGCCCCTAATAATTTTTTTCGATTCGCCTCTATCGTTTGCATTGCACCTTTATTACTTTTTAAGCACCATGTATTGTGAGTCACCGCTTTAGGGTTCCAATATTTACTTTTAAAACCACATTGATAACTTATATTTTTTTCACTTTGGGTCATGGCAGTTTGAGCATAAAAATTGCAGTAACTTACCTTGTTATTTGCTTCAGTAGAGAAAGGAAGTAAATAAAAGATAGAACAGACGATTGTGAATACTTGTTTGTTGAGCATGTCGATTGTCCAATATTTGACCTAAATTGTTTATAAATCACACAATATACACGTTTAGGGGGGGCTGTCTACTTTATATTCTTTTTCAACAAGCCCACACCCTATATTTCTTTTAAAGCCAAATAATCCAAGTGAATATAACTAATATAACAAGCACATAACTTATTGGTACAAAGTCATGATTTTAGGCAGAGTAATATCCTGTTTGTTAATATTACCTATCTGCTTCTTAATAAAATGGCAACGTCTGATATTAGCATCAACAAAAATAACAGACTCGCCCATTTAGTCAGATTATTGATAACAAGAATAATGCGGGTTATTCAATTAAAAATGAAGGTCAATACTTACCTAAGTATTGAATAGAGCTACTTGTGGTAGGGAATTCCTGTCATTCCTTATTTTAAGCTGGATGAAGGTCTTTATTCTATTGAGTCTACTGTGAACAGAATTTTATCAGTAGAGGAAACTGACAAAAATGATCATTCCTATTAAGCAATATAAGGGAACTTATATAAAATATTGCAAATCATTCTCATTTGCAATATTATTCGGATTATTCAAAGTGTCGAGATAAAACTCATGTTCCCTTTTACCTACAAGCCTTTATTGCTTGGCGTACTATGTTTGTCTTTTTTAATTCCTAGTGCTTGCTCTGAAAAACAGGAAGAACTTAACCTCTATTCAGCCCGCAAAGAAAAATTAATCAAACCATTACTTGATGAATTCACGAAAAAAACCAATATTAAAGTTAATTTAGTGACAGGTAAGGCGGATGCCTTATTAAAACGCTTACAGGTCGAAGGTAAAAACAGCCCTGCTGATATCTTTATTACCTCGGATGCTGGACGTTTATATAGAGCACAGCAGGCGGGTGTTTTACAAAGCATTCAATCCAGTATTTTAAATAAAGCCATTCCTAGCCATTTACGCGAACCGAATGGATTTTGGTATGGGCTTTCACAGCGTGCACGACCGATCTTTTATGTCAAAGATCGTGTTAACCCTAAAGAACTTTCAACTTATGAAGATTTAGCAAACCCAAAATGGCAAGGTCAAATTTGCATTCGTTCTTCAAGTAATATTTATAACCAATCGCTCGTAGCTTCTATGTTAGAAAATAATAAAAAAGAAGTGGTAGAAAAGTGGGCTAAAGGTCTAGTAGCAAATTTTGCTAAGCCTCCAAAAGGTGGAGACCGTGACCAAATAGCGGCAGCCGCTGCTGGGCAGTGCGATATAGCGATTGCTAATACTTATTACTTTGGCAAAATGCTTAATGCTAAAAAAGACCCTCAACAGCAAAAATTTGCAGAGGCAATGGCAATTTTTTGGCCAAACCAATTAGGTCGTGGCACACATGTGAATGTTAGTGGTATTGCGGTGACTAAAGCGGCTAAAAATAAAAATAATGCGATTAAATTAATAGAATTCTTAGTGAGCCCTAAGTCACAACAATGGTATGCCGAATCGAATCATGAATATCCTGTGATTACTGATGTTGAATGGAGCGAAGATTTAAAATCATGGGGAAAATTTAAAACAGACACCTTAAATCTCTCTAAACTTGGCGAACTCAATACTGAAGCGGTTAAATTAATGGATAGAGCAGGATGGAAATAATGATGATTGACTCAAAGTTACCAACGTTTGCCGTAAAAGACCTAATGGAAGGAGGTAGTAAAATCCTTTTACTTCATCACAGTAAATCTTATTTACTTTCGATCACACGAAGAGGAAAACTCATTTTAACTCTCGCAGAATCTTCAAAAAAATAAAAATTAGGGTTGACATCTATATTAGCAAATACTAAGATGCCACCAACTCCTAAATAAGAATAGTTATCAATCACATTCTTGTTTACAGTGTTAATATTAAACCATTACCCCCATAATATTCTTGAGAAAAAGTGTATGTTATTACCAGAAATTCTTCAAAAACTGAATCAACAAATTGAAGTTGAGTTTTATTCATCCAATCTATACTTACAAATGGCATCATGGTGTGAAGCTAATAACTATACAGGTTCTGCCAGTTTTTTATCAGAACATGCGGATGAAGAAATGTCACACATGCGTCGTATTTTTGATTATATCAATGATACTGGTGGGCAGGCGCTGATTCCTCAGTTAGAGCAACCACCTTATGAATATGATTCTTTACTTGAGGTGTATGAAGCTATTTACACACATGAGTGTTATGTCACCACAACGATTAATGAATTAGTAGCAACCACGACAACATCTAATGATTATTCAACACTAAATTTTCTCCAGTGGTATGTCGCTGAGCAACATGAAGAAGAGAATTTATTTATGGGTATTGTTGAGCGTATCAAAATGGTGGATGGTAGTAAATTAGGTATATTAATGATTGATAAAGAACTCTCTGCAAGCGCTCTTACTCGAGCATCCTCATTATCAGAATAAAATAAAACCTTTATTCACCATTTTAAATTGGCAGGATAGCCAATAATTAGCCCGTCCCAAAAAGTAGGAAATCAACGTAATGAACAAATTATTATTCAGTAGTCTTGTCAGTAGCTTATTGCTAACTTCATCCGTCTCTATGGCGAAAACAGTTTCTAGCGATGAGGTATTAACAACTTATGCCGATATTGCTCAAGCTGTTTATGAGGATTCATTAACAATGGCAGAAGTATTACAAAAATCGATTGATGTGCTTATCGCTGCACCAAGTGAAGCAACGTTAGATTCTGCTAAAGCCGTTTGGAAAGCATCACGCGTTCCATATCAACAATCAGAAGCTTATCGTTTTGGTAATCCAATCGTTGATGGATGGGAGGGCAAGGTGAATGCTTGGCCTTTAGATGAAGGTTTGATTGACTATGTCAGTCGTGATAGCTATGGCAAAAAGTCTGATGAAAATCCCCTTTATACTGCAAATATCATTTCCAGTAAAAAAATAAAAATTATGGGGAAAGAAGTCGATGTCACTACGATTAATAAAACATTACTAGAAAGCCTTCATGAAGCAGGAGAAGTTGAATCTAATGTTGCAACAGGCTACCACGCGATTGAATTTCTCCTTTGGGGTCAAGATTTAAATGGCACTAAAAAAGGTGCTGGTGAGCGTAAAGCAACGGATTATGATACTCAAAATTGTACCAATGACCATTGTGATCGCCGAGCAGCCTACTTAAAAGCCGCCGCAGAGCTATTAGTTGATGATCTGGAGTGGATGGCTAAGCAATGGAAGGAGTCTGGCAAGGCACGTACTGAGCTATTGAAAAAAGACGAGAAAGAAGCCTTATCAATCATTATAACGGGCATGGGAAGTTTGTCTTATGGTGAATTAGCGGGTGAGCGTATGAAGCTAGGTCTGATGTTACATGATCCAGAAGAAGAGCATGATTGCTTTAGTGATAATACCTATAACTCACATTACTATGATGCTAAAGGTATACAAAATGTTTACCTTGGAAAATATCAGCGCATTGATGGATCTGAAGTAACAGGAGCCAGTCTTGCTAACTTAGTTGCTGCAAAAGATAAGTCAATGGATAAGACTTTACAAAAACGTTTTGCAAAAACACTCAGCAATATGCAGGTATTAGTTGATTCAGGTAAAGAGGGAGAAGCCTATGATCAAATGATTGCAGAGGGCAATAAAGAAGGGAATAAAAAGGTACAAGCATCGATTGATTCCCTTGTTGACCAAGCCAAAGAATTAGAGAAAGTACTGCCAGTATTGGGACTTTCTAAAATAGAATTTGAAGGATCAGATAGTTTAGACGCACCTGAGAAAGTTGGAGCAGGTGGCTAAATAATACCTATAAGGAAATTAACAGATAGAGCCTTTGTCACAAGCTGAGTTTGATTCTCCTCATAAAGAATTATGTAGAAACCTTCAAGCTCCTGCAATAACTTAGTTTGTGACCTTTTTGTTATTTATATTTTATTGTATTTAAGGATTACTAAATGAAATTTCACTCTTATATTAGTGCATTGGCATTAAGCATTTTAACACTACCTGCTTTTGCAGATGAGCCCTCAACATTACCAAAAATTAGTGGTGTTATTGAAGTTGAGGCTGGTTTTGGATCAGATGATAGCGATATTTCTCTTGCTACATTTGAACTAGGCATTGCCCATTCTCTTAATGAAAGAGCAGAAGCCGCTGTATTGTTTTTATATGAGCAAGGTGAGAATAACGATAATATTGCCGTAGATACAGCAACGATTACACTACACCCCACAAAACAAGCAGCAATTAATATCGGTCGTTTGTATGTTCCCTTTGGTCAGTTTGAATCCAATATGGTCTCCGATCCACTCACTCTAGAATTAGGTGAAACACAAGAAGAAGCCATTGATCTAGCTTTCTCTTCAGGGGCTTTTAGTACGCATCTTTATATATTTAGAGATGAGGAGGATGGTACGGGTAAGGTGGATGATTATGGTCTGAGCTTTGGCTATGAAAATAAATCTTTTGCGACAGGTATTAGCCTTATTTCTGATGTTAATGAGAAATCAGATGCGACGCATTCTGCCAAAGGTTTTGCTATTCATGCAAAAAAATCAATAGGTCGTACCACGCTCATTGCTGAACATCTTAAAGTTGCTACAACGAGTGATAATGATAAGCCAAGTGCTACTAATTTAGAATTAGGCTTTGATTTGGGTGCAGACCGTACACTGGCTTTGGCTCTACAAAAAACGAAAGATGCTGATGGTGCCGCTACTGATCTAGTAGAAAAATCCTTAGGCATTGCTTATAGTCGACCTATTTATGGGCAAGTTGGATTTGCTGCTGAAGTAATGAAAACAGCCGCTTATGGTGGTGCTAAAGACACGGTCAGCACATTGCAATTATCCTATGAATTTTAATGATTTAACCTTAGCTTTTTACTCTATCATTCTTTGCTAAGATTAGCTCACAGGGTTTATTTATATCGAATGAAAATGCAGTATTTATTGCTAACATTACTGAGTCTATTGCTTATTATTAGCAATAGTCTTGCTGATGTGTTAACTCATCACTCCTCTGATAAGTCAATCAATTTTGCTGTCGGTCGTAGCCTGTTTAAAAAACTCTGGATAGCAGCCCCTAGTACAACCAAGGCTTCTGATGGGCTAGGTCCTTTATATAATGCACGCTCTTGTTTTCAATGTCATATCAATGCAGGACGTGGTCAGGTTCCAAAAAAAGATCAACCTGCTATCTCTCTCTTCATGCGCCTATCCATCCCCCCCCAAAATAAAGCCGACAAAGAAGCACTAAAACAACATAAAAAAACGGTTATTGCTGAACCAAATTATGGTACACAGTTTCAGACCTTTGCTGTGACAGGATTGGATGCAGAAGGGGATTTACACATTCGTTATAGCGATGTTGTCATTAATTTATCGGATAATGAAGTCGTGGTATTAAAAAAGCCAAAATATCAGCTTAATCACTTACAATACGGAAAGCTACACCCTGACACTTTATTATCACCACGACTTGCTCCTGCTTTGGTGGGGATGGGTTTATTAGCAAAGATAAAAGCAGAAGATATTTTGCAATATAGTGATCCAGAAGATAAAAATAATGATGGTATTTCGGGCAAAGCCAATCAAGTTTGGAGTCGAGAGTTTAAAAAGGTCATGCTAGGGCGCTTTGGTTATAAAGCAGGTATAGCCACTTTGGATGAACAAAATCAAAGTGCTTTTGCGGGTGATATTGGACTTTCTACTCCACTATTTCCTAGACCATGGGGTGACTGTATGCCAACACAAGCCAATTGTATCAACGCTCCTCATGGCGACGATGCTTCTCAGCAACATTTAGAAGTTCCTAAAATAGCGAGTGATGCTGTACTTTATTATGTGAGTCATCTCACCTTAGCAAAACCTAAACCTTTAACCCCCCCTGCTCTCATAGGACAAAAATATTTTATCCAAGCAGGCTGTCATGCTTGCCATCGTCCAAGCTATAAACTAGATAAAGAAGTCATTTCACCTTATAGTGATCTACTTTTGCATGATATGGGTGAAGGGCTAGCAGATCACCGTCCTGAAGGTGAAGCTAATGGACAAGAGTGGCGCACAACCCCTTTATGGGGTATCGGTCATACTGATGCTATCAATAGACATCACTATTATTTACATGATGGGCGTGCTAGAACTTTACAGCAGGCTATTTTATGGCATGGCGGTGAGGCAAAAAAAGCACGTGACTTTTATATTCATCTTGCTAAAAAAGATCGGCAACATTTACTTGAATTTTTGGGGACTTTATAAATGAATAAATTACTTCTTAGCATTATTCTGTTGAGCTTGAGCACAATTTCATCGGCTGAATCAGATTGGTCACAAGCCAATAAGGCGATAATCAATAAGTTTGCTGTTCCTACTTATGAAACTTTACTGCAAACGAGTGAGCAACTGGTTAAAAGTAGTAAAGATTTCTGTGAGAATATTGATGAAAAGCATTTTGATCACTTAAAAAAGAGTTTTCACCTCAGTATGGATGCTTGGCAAATTGCACAGATTTTACGTTCTGGTCCAGCAATGCAAGAGATGCGTTTTTATCGTTTAGAAATGTGGCCTGATCGCAGCAATGCTGCATCTAAGCATTTGCGTAAATTACAAAAAGAAGCAAATCCTGAGAGTTTAAAAGCAGAGAAATTTGCTAAAGCCAGTACAGCAATACAAGGCTTATCGGCAATGGAGCGAATTATTTTTTCTGAAGAGGTAAACCTTAATGATTTCAAAACAGAAGAGAAGGCTAACTTTACGTGTCATTTAGTTGAAACAATCAGTCAAAATATACAGACAATATCCCATGAATTATTAAAAGCATGGCAAGAAGATTATCGTAAAACGTTGAGTCAGCCGAGTAAAGATAATAAGCAATTTGAAACACATAAAGCAGTAACAGCACAGTTTTTAAATGACTTAAATACTCAGTTACAAGTAGTATTAACGCAGAAATTCAAACGCCCTTTAGGTCATAATCACTTTCGTTTAACACGAGCAGAATCATGGCGTAGTCAACGTTCATTACACAATATTTTACTTAATATTACCGCATCAAAAAGACTCTATAATATTGGTTTTTCTTCCTATATTAGTGATAAAAAGTTATTAAAAAAGCAGCAAGAATTATTTGATAAGGCAATAAAAGAAGGTAAAGCATTAGCCTTGCCTTTAGCTGTTGCACATAAAGATCATTTAGAAAAATTACAGCAATGGATTCAATCGATTACAGCGTTAAAAATGACGATTAATAGTGATTTACCTATCGCCATTGATATTCCATTAGGTTTCAATAGCCTAGATGGAGACTAAGCTCATGTCATTATCGCGTCGAGATTTTATCAAAATGACTTTTGGAATGACTGTATTGCTTAGCCCGCTCACAAGTCTGGCAATGAAATCAAAAGCTGAAATACCCATGATTCTTTATAGTGCGGCAATAGATAAACAGGGAAACTATTTTGCTATGGCTGTTTCTGAGCAAGGTCGATTGATATTTAAAACACCATTACCTGCTCGTGCTCATGCTCTATTAGTGCGCCCTAATGAGAATCAGGTGATTGTTTTTTCTCGTCGTCCAGGTTATTTTTTATTTGTCTTAGATGCTCAAACAGGGCAAGTAATCCAGCGTATTAAAACAGAGGAAAACCGTCCACTGTGCGGTCATGGCGTTTTTTCGCTGAATGGTAAAATACTTTACCTCACAGCCAATGATATTGATAAAGGACAGGGGGTTATTCAGGTTTTAGATGCAAAGAATGGTTACCAAAAAATCAATGAATTTTCATCCAATGGTATCGGCCCCCATGAGATTGGGTTGCTAAGTCATGGTAAAACCTTAGTCGTTGCCAATGGTGGTATTTTAACTCATCCTGATTCTGGTCGTTCTAAGCTTAATTTAGATCGTATGACCCCTGCTTTAACCTATTTAAATGCAGGTGATGGCAAAGTTATTGCAGATTACCAATTAGCAAAAAAGTATCATCAGCTAAGTATTCGTCATTTTGATATTAACTCAGAGGATACTGTTTGCTTTGCGATGCAATACCAAGGTGTACGTCAGCATCGTTTGCCATTAGTTGGCTTTCATCAGCAAGGGCAATCAACATTACAATTAGTGGATACCCCTAAGCCTTTACTTGATCAGATGAAAAATTATTGTGGCAGTGTTTGTGTTGATCAATCAGGCAAGTCATTTGCTGTGTCATCACCAAGAGGAAACTTGATTAGCTTTTGGAGTGATCAGGGTAAATATTTATCTTCTCAAAGACTGAATGATGGCTGCGGGATTGCAATGGGTCATGATGACAATAGCTTTTACTTAAGTAGTGGTATGGGGGAAATTCATCATTATCAACGGCAAAAATCAAATGATGATCTTATTCATTTATTTACAGATTATCGCTGGGATAATCATTTAGTCTCGACAAGAAAGACTTCCTGATGAGTTTGCTGATTTGATTAGAAATATGCCCAAAAGTAGAGGTTGATCATTAGTGGTGTATCGGGCGGAGACTATCGATGAGAATGTGAAAGTAATCGGTTTGTCACTCTTCTGCTACAAACATCACTCGGACGTTTATAGCAACTTTTAGGTACTTATCAATATTTTAACTGATGTTACGCACTAAGCTAAATTTCTACTAGAATATACTCATTGACACCAGTAAACTGTCTTTTTCATCAAATTTTATGCTCTCAGGCAAAATTCTCACTGCTAAAATTGACTAAAGGATCGCCATGAAAAGACTAACGAGTCTTATTTTTGCTACCATTGTTTTTGCTATTTTTGTTGCTGTCAGTCTTTATAACCGCATTCAAACAAATGATGAAAATATTACAGTGGCATGGTCAGAGGTCATTGCTCAATTTCAGAGCCGTGCAGATCTTATTACTCATGTTGTGAGTACAGTGAAAAGTTTTTCTCAAGATGAGAACGATGTATTAACCTCAGTCATAGAAGCACACACTAAAGTTGCTAAAATACAAGTCTCCACAGAAACATTGAATAACCCTGAAATATTCCAACAATTTACCCAAGCACAAGGGCAATTAGGTTCTGTTTTGAATCATTTATTTGTAACGGTTGAACGTGATCCTAAGTTTAAATCTAATGCTAATTTCTTGGCACTGCAAGCACAGTTAGAACAGGCTGAGAACCGTATTACGGTAGCAAAAAAGCGTTATATTGATAGGGTGCGAGACTATAACCTCACAGTACAGCGTTTCCCTGGAAAACTCTTTGATTATGATACTAAACCTAACTTTGCTATTGCTAATGAATCAGCAACAGAACCTCCAGCAATTACCGATAGTATTAAATAATATTCTCTTGGCTCGCTATTCAGCTTCTCGCCCTATCTTTAGAAAGTATTATTATTATGACCTTAATAGATTCTCACTGTCACCTAGACTTCCCTATCTTCGATCAAGATAGATCTGCTGTCATCAAACAAGCACAGCACAACAATATCTCACGAATTATCATTCCTGCTATAAGCCAACAATACTGGCAACGTATGGAAGAGACACAATCCAAGCACCCTATCAGCGCCCTAGCTTACGGCTTACACCCCCTATTCATGCGACAACACCAACCTGAACACATTACCCTATTGCATCAAAAGCTCTTTCAAGGAAATGCGATTGCTGTTGGTGAATGTGGTTTAGACTTCTATCCATCAGGGCAAAGTCAAAGTGAAATCAACTTACAAATAGAATATTTTGATCAACAATTAAAATTAGCCAAAGAATTTCAATTACCTGTTATCATCCATGCCAGAAAATCGATTGATATTGTTCTGAAAATGATACGAAAATATGGTGGATTGAATGGTATTATTCACTCTTATTCTGGTAGCTTACAACAAGCAGAATATTGTATTAAAGCAGGATTTTTACTAGGGTTTGGTGGACCAATGACTTATTCTCGAGCAACAAAATTGCGACATTTAGTCAGCAAACTACCGTTAGAAAAATTGGTATTAGAAAGTGATGCACCTGACCAAGTGCCTCAGCCACATTATGGTGAACGCAACCAACCTGCCTATATAATCGACAGCTTAACAATAATGGCTGAACTTAAAAAACTTAGTATTGAAGAGGTTGCCACTCAGACGACAGCAAATATAAAGGAAGTCTTTTCATTATGATGAAAAAAGTAACACAAGGCGTTATGATAATAGTCATATTACTTGGCTTTGTATTAGCGCTAACTCCCATTATTGGCTCAATAATTTTTAAAGATGATGCTTCAAGCACCATTAGAGGTAAGGAAGGTGCGATTCAATCCGCTTTAGCAGAATGGTTCGATGCCCCTAAAACCCTTTTTGTTGATGCCAAAGGCATACGTCAAATAAGGAAAGACCGCGTTATTGCACGCTTCTCTTTTAGTACACCGCCTGATGTGGTTAGAGCTTTCATTACTAAACGCCAGTTAAAGCAAAAAGAACTCACAGCAAGCGCTATGCAGAAAGTCTTTATTGATACAACAATACCGTGGTGGAAACCCGATGCATTGCAACGTAAAACATGGTTTACTGGTCACCATAAAAAGAAAATACTCAGCTTAATTTACAATGAAAAGACACAACGAGCTGTCCTTGTCATTCAATAAAAAATAATTTTATGTCTACATCTTCATCAAAAAAAGTCATCTATGCCGCATTAGTCGGTAACTCACTCATTGCTGTGACTAAGTTTATCGCAGCCTCAATGACGGGAAGCTCCGCTATGCTGTCAGAGGGCATCCATTCCTTGGTTGATACAGGGAATCAAATGCTCCTACTCCATGGCATTAAACAGTCCCAAAAACCCGCAGATGAAGACTTTCCCTATGGACATGGTAAAGAAATCTATTTTTGGAGTTTTATTGTTGCCATTATGGTGTTCGCTCTAGGTGCGGGTATCTCTTTATATGAGGGTATTCATCATATATTTCATCCCAATGCCATTTCTAATCCAATGATTAATTATATTGTATTGGGTTTAGCAATGCTCTTTGAAGGAGCCGCATTATTCTATGCTGTCCGTGAGTTTAAAGCGGCTAAAGGACCTCTGGGCTATATAGAAGCGGTGCAAAAAGGCAAAGATCCATCACTCTTTGTTGTTGTTTTTGAAGACAGCGCAGCAATGCTAGGCTTAATCGTTGCCTTCCTCGGTGTTGTCTTAGCACAAGTGACTGGAAACTTTATTTTTGATGGTATCGCATCCGTTATTATCGCCTTTATACTAGCGGGTACAGCACTATGGATGGCTATTGAAACAAAAAGCTTATTAATTGGTGAAAGTGCCAATCAACCTATTCGTGAAGGGATCAATAACCTAATTAATGACATGGATGAAATTGAGCACCTAAATGAAGCGCTTACCATGCATATGGGCCCTGAGTTTATATTGGTTAATATTAGTGCAGATTTTGCTTCAGGTATTAGTTTTGAGCAAGTAGAAAAGACAATTGCTACCTTAGAATTGAATATTAAGAAAAAATTTCCTATGGTGAAAAAGATATTTATTGAAGCAGAATCAATAGCTCATTATCGTAAGACTTTAGAGGCAGATAATAGTAATGAACCTAAATCAACCTAGGCTTTAGTAATCTTAATGTAGGTCAGACTTTAGTTTGATCAGTAGTAACTGAAGTCTAACCTACAAATTTCTATTGCAATAAGACTAGGCTCTGTTGATGTTTACCTAAGCCGTGGGCTTGGGTTGTACTTTGTCATAGAAATCGACAAGTTGTTGCCTTTGTCACCAAAAGGGGAGGGGAAAAGAGTGGTCGTAAACTGTGGAACAAAATCCCTGAACCTTACAAGTATTCCCATACATAGAGTGACTTTTGGAGTACTTATGAAAAAGTATTTGATGTTAAAACACATCAAAGTATAGGAAAGGAGACGGGAGAGACGGCTCAGATTGAGCGCTGAAATAACACCTTATGCCGAAGAATTTCACACTATGTACGAAAAACATTATCTTTTTCTAAAAAAGTAGTTTGGTATCACAGGGTAACCAAACTATTTGTTGATAACTATAATATATCAATAGCAGTCAAAACATAATCACTACCAGTAAATTTTATAATAGTGGGTTGTCTACAATTTTTGCCCATTCCATAATTTATCCCACTTTAATTTCAGAACCAATATAATAACATAAGAGCATTGGTAGTTAATGAGAAACCCCATCATGCTTCGCAACCTTTAGAAAAGTTAGCCAAATGATTTTCAAGTCAAAAAAGAAAGATTGTTTTTGTAAATATTCAAAATCTAGCTCAACTTTCTGTGGTATTGGTAATTCATCTCGACCGTTGACTTGTGCCCAACCCGTGAGACCAGGTATAAGTTTATGAACCCCTTTTTTAGTACGTAAAGCAACTAAA
>JAGLEV010000049.1 GCA_023144895.1 Thiotrichaceae bacterium | reverse complement strand
TATACAAAGAATAAAGTGTCTCCAAAATTGAACTATTACTTAGAATAATAGCCCAAAGGATTATAAACTAAAGTCAGAGAAGCAACCCCATAATGTCAAATAAACCATTCAAATTTTTTCCAGAGAACAAAAATGGACGCGACTTCGTTGTAGGCGATATACATGGCATGTTTCCTGCACTTGAAGAATTACTAGAAGATCATATTCACTTCGATACCTCTATTGATCGATTGTTCTGCGTTGGTGATCTTATTGATCGTGGACCAGAGTCTCACCGTATTACTGAATTCCTTGCGAAGCCATGGTTTCATTCTATTATTGGTAATCATGAAGTCATGTTACTAGAATCTGAACATAGCGATAGTATAATGCGTAGCTGGATTGTTAATAATGGCGGTGAATGGTGGGAAAATGTTGATGAAAAAGAACAAAAAATTATTCGTGATTGTGTACGAGAATTACCACTGGCGATAGAAGTTGCTACTCGCTCTGGAAATATTGGTATACTTCATGCAGATATTCCGCCAAATACACCTTGGCAAACCGCTATTAAAAATCTTAGCTCCGACCAAGAGCTGAGTGATTATGTATTATGGTCACGTAATCGTCATCGCCAATATAAGCTTAATAATACAACGGATCAGGTTGAAGGGATTGATTTACTCATTCTTGGACATACACCCGTTGATAAGCCATTATATATTAGCAATATTTGCTATCTTGATACTGGTGCAATTTACCGTAGTACAAGAGGTCTTGGCACATTATCCGTGTTAGAAATACAACCACGCCTGAAGCTATATCAAATTAGCACCAAGAAGAAAAAGAAGGTTCCATGGTTGTAGCAGGTAGATAGGAAGACGTTCCTTCTACCTCCCTATTTTAGGGCTGGAAACTATTTTGTTTTCAGTCCTTAATATGGCTTTTGCAATGGCAAAAAAATCTCATTAAACATTAAAGCGAAAATGTACAACATCACCTTCTGCAAGTAGGTATTCCTTACCTTCTAAGCGCCACTTTCCAGCATCTTTAGCCCCTTGCTCGCCTTCATACTCAATAAAATCTTCATAAGCAATAACTTCAGCACGAATAAAGCCTTTCTCAAAATCAGTATGAATTTTTCCAGCACCATTTGGTGCAGAAGCTCCTTGATTGACTGTCCAAGCACGCACTTCTTTCACACCTGCAGTAAAGAAAGTCTGTAAACCGAGTAAATCATAACCCGTACGAATAACACGATTTAAACCTGCTTCTTCCAAACCCATATCAGCTAAAAACTCTGCTTGCTCATCCTCTTCAAGTAAAGCAACTTCTTCTTCCATCGAGGCACAAACGGCAATAATTTCCGCATTGTTTTTCTTTGCAAAATCAGCTACTTGGTCTAATAAAGGGTTGTTTGTAAAACCCTCTTCACTGACATTAGCAACAAACATTAAAGGCTTAATCGTCAATAACTGAAGCTCTCTCATTTGTGGCTTAAACTTGTCATCAAACTTAAAAGTTCTTGCACTATGATCAGCACCTAAGTGATCAAGTAAAGACTGGTATAGATCTTTTTGTGCAATAGCATCTTTATCGCCTGATCTTGCTAACTTAGTGACTCTAAATAGTGCTTTCTCAACACTCTCAAGATCGGCTAAAATTAATTCGGTACTAATAACATCAATATCATCTAAAGGATCAATCTTGCCTGCTACATGAATAATATCATCATCTTCAAAACAACGAACCACTTGAGCAATTGCATCCGTTTCACGAATATGTGATAAAAATTTATTACCTAAGCCCTCACCTTTAGAAGCTCCTTCAACCAAGCCCGCAATATCAACAAATTCCATTGTTGTGGGTAGAACACGCTCAGGATTAACAATTTTCTCCAATGCTTTTAAACGTAAATCAGGCACTGGAACAATCCCTGTATTGGGTTCAATGGTACAAAAAGGATAGTTTTCTGCCTGAATACCTGACTTGGTTAACGCATTGAAAAGTGTTGATTTTCCAACATTAGGCAAACCAACAATACCACACTTAAATCCCATGAATTACTCCGAATGCAGACGATTCATCGCCTTTTGAAAATCACCAGCAACAATCATATCAAGCTCTGCTATTGCACGGTCAATACTATTATTTAGTGAAATTTCATCATCTCGACCAATAGTAGATAATACATAGTCAACCACTTGCGAACGATCACCAGGGTGATCTATTCCGATACGCAAACGCCAATAACTATTCGTCATGTGGGCATGAATATCTCGCAAACCATTATGCCCACCATGCCCACCTGCTTGCTTTAAACGAACCGTTCCTGCGGGCAAATCCAACTCATCATGTACGACGAGAATGGATTGCACAGGAATTTTATAAAAAGAAGCTATTTGCTTAACAGCAAGACCGCTTTTATTCATAAACGTTGTTGGCTTCAACAACCAGACAGTATTGTCGCCCACATCAACCTTACAGGCTTCACCAGAAAACTTTGTTTCCATGCGAAAAGACTGTCGGCAACTATATGCCAATGCCTCAACAAACCAAAACCCAGCATTGTGCCGGGTTTTAGTGTATTTGACCCCAGGATTCCCAAGGCCAACAATAAGCTTAATCGTCTGATCAGACATACAATAAATTAGTTACTTAACACGCATCAAATCAAGATGTAAAACCTTTGGCTTTACAGGGTCACGATGATAATCACGAACGATAACATTTTCACTATCACCACCATCTGTCTCTACTTGAATAGTCGTTGTGAAAAAGCTCTCATTACGTTCATGTTGTAATAGCTTGTTATGGTCTAAAGCCACCATTTTAGGCTCTTTTCCCGCACCATAAATAATAGCAGGAACAAGACCTTCTTTACGTAGGCGGCGGCTCGCACCTTTACCCTGCGCTTCACGTGATTTAGCGTGTAAAACTACTGCGTTTGACATAATATTTCTCCAAAAATAACAATAGCCAGACTTGCGACCAGTCTGGCTATTTAAAAA
Organism: Thiotrichaceae bacterium; assembly: GCA_023144895.1. Lineage (GTDB taxonomy): Bacteria > Pseudomonadota > Gammaproteobacteria > Thiotrichales > Thiotrichaceae > HyVt-477. Next base: position 28,794 of record JAGLEV010000049.1, on the reverse strand, counting down.
CAGGCATAAGATTAAGGAACATGCTGATAAATAATACTATTTAAGACAGCCCCTAATCATCAATAAATAATTCACTAACCGATTGTTCGCAATTAATTCGATCAATAGTGCGCGCTAAAACATCAGCTACGCTAAGTTGGCGGATTCTAGCACACTTTTGTGCTTTTGCACTAAGAGGAATTGTGTCTGTTACCACTAATTCATCAAGACTTGAATCTAAGATGTTTTTAATTGCACCACCTGATAATACTGCGTGGGTTGCATAAGCAACGACTTTAACAGCACCTTTCTCTTTTAAAGCGGCGGCAGCATGACATAAAGTGCCTGCGGTATCGACTAAATCATCAATAATAATACAAGTACGACCATCAACATCACCCATGAGGTGCATAATGGCAGAAACATTGGGCTTAGGACGACGCTTATCAATAATTGCCATGCCAACATCATCACCGACTAGCTTGGCTAATGCCCGTGCTCTTACTGCACCACCTGCATCGGGAGAAACCACAGCAATATTGTCGTAATTGTGACTATTTATATCGTCAGCTAACACACCAACAGCATAAATATTATCAACGGGTAAATCAAAGAAGCCCTGCACTTGCTCGGAATGAAGATCCATGGTCAACACCCTGTCTATACGACTACTTGTCATCATATCTGCAACTAACTTTGCAGTAATGGGGACACGTTTAGAACGAGTTCGACGATCTTGTCGAGCATAACCATAGTATGGAACAACCGCTGTTATTCTACCTGCAGATGCGCGATACAGTGCATCCGCTGTAATCAGCAACTCCATAAGATTATCATTCGTGGGAGAACAAGTAGATTGGATAATAAAAACGTCCTTACCACGAACATTTTCCATTATTTCTACATGGGTTTCACCATCACTAAAATGCGTGGTGATGTGGTTTCCAGGGGAAATACCAAGCTTATCTGTAATAGCTTTCGCTAGCTCTGGGGTAGATGTCCCCAAGAATATTTTCATCGTGTCTATTTCAGACATGACCTATTTGCCTAGTCAAGCTGTATCAACCTTAACGATCAATACAATTAAAATTGGCTGGGCCGGCAGGATTCGAACCTGCGCATGCCAGGATCAAAACCTGGTGCCTTACCGCTTGGCGACGGCCCAACATTACGGGGTTATAACAACTCAATTTACACAAAATTTACTAAAGGTGAACAGTTGACTCCTTTAGCAACGAAACCTTCCCATATATTAGGAAGCAATGCAAATACTTCTTGTGCAGATTGTTTATCATCGAAGCTGGCAAAAATACAACTACCACTTCCTGTCATTCTCACCGGAGAATAAGCTGAAAGCCAGTTAATAGCATCATCAACTTCAAATGAAAGCTTTCTCACAACAGGTTCCAAAACATTCGTTCCGTGACCTGCTTGAAAGTCGGCTATTGTGAGGGGTTCGCAGTCTCGTGTCAATCCCTTATGGCGAAAAATTTCTACCGTTGAAATAGAGACATTAGGACGGACAATAAGATACCATTTTTGTGGTGGATTTATCGGTGTTAATTGCTCACCAACACCCTCTGCCCAAGCAGAATATCCATGAATAAACACTGGAATATCAGCACCTAACTGCAAACCTATTTTAGCAAGTATAGACCGAGATAAATTGAGTGACCATAGTTTATTACATCCCAGTAACACGGTTGCAGCATCAGAACTACCACCACCTAAACCACCGCCCATCGGTAATTTTTTTTCTAGCGAAAGTTCCACACCGAACGATGTACCAGAATAGACCTGTAATAACTTAGCGGCACGAATGATTAAATCATCCTGCTCTGGTACTAAGGGATGCTCAGATAAACGCTTAATTCGCCCGTCATTCGTTCGCGTTAACGTAATTTGATCAGAATAATCTAAAAACTGAAAAACAGTCTGTAGCTCATGATAACCATCATCACGCTGACCCGTAATATGCAAAAATAAATTAAGCTTTGCAGGTGCGGGTAATTTCAGAGTTTCTGTCACCGATAGCCTCTACGTTATGGGTTCCACTTCTTAACGCTAAGCTTTACCTGCACTGGCGTTGGTGAAGAGCGATGTATCTTAATCAAGGTAGGTAAAGCCGTTATACTGTTATTTTGATAACGTAAATAATCAACCGTCCAGCCACCTTGTTTAATCTGTCTTGGGCGACCTCGTCCATCAAGCTTTGGCTTTACCACAGGATACTGTGGTGATAATAAACCTAAGACCCAGTGCTGCATTCCCTTAGTCGGTATCTTCACACCCAAATTTTTCTCAATCAAACGCTCTGCACTAGAGTCTCTATAAGTACGACCCTTAGCACTTAAAACAACCTGTCCACCCACTTGATCAACGGTTGCAACCGTTGATTTTGTTAATGGATTCATAATAACCATTCGATATGAATTGGCTGAGCGCTTCTGCCAGTCAAGAGCAAAAGGCCAGTTTTCATCATTATAAGCAACCGCCGCACGACCCCCTAAGCGCCATGATGGCAAGCGTTTTAATGAAGCTTGTCGATCCTTCCAGCCTAATTGAACATTGGCTTTAGGTGCTGAGCTTCCCGGTACTTTCGCTGTCATAGCAGCGGTAGAGGAGCAACCATTTAAAAAGGCTAACATCATGATGAGTAATATAATTTTTTTCATAAAACAGATTTAATCCTAATATTTAATTTTCTAGAAAGTAGATTTAAACTATTTTTCACGCATGATTCCATTAGATAGGTGAAAAATATAATAGCTACTATTTTGGTTTGTTATTTTTTAATTGAGGATACTCTATAAACATATAATTTGCTGGAACTTTTGCATTAACGCTACCATTATCACTGATTAACAGGATACGTCGTGTGCCATTCACCGTCACAGGGGCCAAACCCTCAAGGTCAATAACATTTAACAAACTAGGCAACTCAAAGGGCATTGGATCATGATCAGGGTGACCATCCCAAAACAATATCTGAGAATGACGCAAGGCTTCGCCCTCATGACGATAAGACTCATTGGTAATTAAATAACCATGTAAACGTTCAAGGTAATTAATGGCACGAAAACCACCACCACTAAGGTCTAATAAAATGGGCTTTTTATTAATCAATGGCTCAGCACCATCGGAAAAAACTGCCGCAGTATTTTCTAACAACAAAATAACCGACTTGCCATTAATCTGTGGATTGCGCAAACAAATCATCATTCGTTGTTGTCGATCAAAGCCAATGGCTTCAATATTTAAATTATATAATCCCCCCTTCCCACTATCATCCACTTTACCTAAAACTTCAGAATCTTTAATAGCATCATAAAGATTCTCAACAACTGAATAATCAGAAATTTTATCACCACTAATCTTGAAGCGAATAAAACGCTCACGCTCATGTTTGCGTCGCCCTTTCTTATTGCGCTTATGGGAGGTCATTGCATATAAATAACCATCAGCCCCTGTGGTAATTGACTCCAAGTCATTCAAAGTCACATCTAGCGTTTGTCCGACTAGCTTATTTAAATAGCGATTTTCAACTAATTTTCCTGAAGAATCAATACTCACAAGATGCAATGGATTTTCTGGCTCATCTTCAATAATCACCAAACGCCCATCACCCAACTGCTGTACACCCGAAGGCTCATAAATATCACGGAACTGAAAAACAGTCTCTGTTGTCTCTAGGTTATTGGTTCTACTACTTCTATTTTGTTCTTGATACTGCATAAACTTCACCGAAACAAAGAGCAACATCGATAAAATAATCCCCCAGCGAAACGCAGCATAAGCATAGCGTAATAAACGAAATTTCTTATCAGCCATCACACCTAGCCAATATAATTGATCACTCATTTTTTCGTAAGTTAACTGAGGGTTTTCTACCAAATAATTCATATAAGAAAGATATTCTTCCTTCGGTAACTTAGCAAAATGTTCAAAAATTAAAATATTGGATGTGCTTTTCTTAAAGTTTTTCTCTGGCGAGACATAGCTTTTAAGATCACTAAAACGAGCTTTACCTTTTAGAATATCCCGAAAACAACAAAAAACACGAGTATGTGTTGGGGGCTTTAGAGGATAGGCTGCTGATAAAGCAAAATAAATTGAAATCCCTGAGGTTAATAAGAAAGTAATGAGAGGTAAAATGATTATGGGTGCATTGGTAAAAGCATAGTTACCCGTGACTAATAAAATGGACATGATAAAGCCATTTAACGAGATCATAATATTGGCTTTAGTTGCCGCTAAGGCAATCATATCAAGCTGCGCTCGGTAGGCATTTCGATACATTGTTTCTAAGCCTTTAGCGCCTTTTACGGGCTTCTTTTTTTTCTTCTTTTTTTTCTTTGCGGGCTCTAATTCCTGCTGATCTTTATCATCAACTTGCTTATCATCAACATTATTAGTCGCCATACATTAGCCCATTTTTTTGGCTTGATGTCGGACTAAAAAGTCCGACCTACATTGAGATTGGCTAAATTAAATTTTAACGTAGCGCTTTCGACACTATCTCAGCAACATCACCTGACAATGACTCTACTACTGCAATCTTTTTCAACTCATCTTTCATTAGCTTACCACGCATAGGTTCATATTGCCGCCATTTAATTAGTACGCGCACCATCCTAGCAGCAACTTGTGGGTTAATTGCATCCAATTCAATGACCTTATTGGCAACTAAGCGATACCCACTACCATCCTCAGCATGGAAGTAGCGATAATTTGCCATAAAGCCTCCCAATAAAGCGCGGACTTTATTAGGGTTATTCATAGAAAATTGTGGGTGTTCAAATAGTTGCATCACCGTTGCCAAAACTTCAGGCTTCTTCGCACTGGCTTGTAAACTAAACCAGCTATTCATCACTTGAGTATGATCAGCCCAACGTCGTGCAAATTCTTCTACTGCTTTTTCTGATTCAGGTGCTTCTAGGCTACAAAGTTCAATAAAAGCAGCATGCTCATCGGTCATATTGTTTGCTGTATTAAACTGCTGATAACACAAATCAATAGTGCTTTGATCATCAATACGTGCAAGATAAAGTAAACAGATATTTTTCAAGGCACGTCGCCCCATACTGTGATGTTCAGGCTGGTATTCTTCCACTACATTTAGCTCAGCATAATGGCGTTCTAAATCTAATCGTAAGCCTTTAGCGATAATATCAGCAAAGTGATCCACAACAGCAACAATGGCGGCGGGATCAATCTCCTGCCCTAGCCACTCAGCCACTGTTGTATAGGCAGGTAAAGATAAGCTCAGGGCGCGTAAGGCGGGGTCAACACTATCATTATTGAGAATGCTTTGATAAGCATCAATAACCGCAGGTGACACACCATACGGCTGATCATTCGCTCTGGCATCTAACATATTTAATAACAGCGACTGCAACAAGCCCTGCCCTGCCTGCCAGCGATTAAAAGAATCGGTATCATTCGCCATAAGGAAAATATAATCGGCTTCTTGGTAGTCGTATTTTAAAATAACAGGAGCAGAAAAATCTCGCAATAAAGACGGTAGTGGCTGCTCAGCTATATTAATAAAACGTACTGTTAAAGAATCATCACTAAGGCGCACAACACGCGAGCCACCACTCGCTTGCTTCTCTGACTCTAATTGTAACGGTATTTCATTCCCCTCACTATCCAGTAAAGCAAGATCAATAGGGATCAAAAAAGGCTGTTTTGTCTCTGATTCAGGTGTCACAGGGCAAGATTGCACAAAGGTCAGTTCACAGCTCTTGTTGGTCTTATTATAATCCATCGTTACATCAACAATCGGTGTCCCTGCCTGATCATACCAACGTTGCATTTGACTTAAATCGATAGAATTAGCATCCGCCATTGCCGCTAAAAAATCTTCCGTTGTTACAGCCTGACCATCATGACGCTGAAAATAAAGATCTAAACCTTTTCTAAAGCCATCTTTACCTAATAGTGTTTGATATAAACGTACAACCTCTGCACCTTTTTCATACACTGTCACCGTATAGAAGTTGTTGATTTCCATATACGATGCAGGACGAATAGGATGAGACATAGGGCTAGCATCTTCGGCAAATTGATATGCTCGTAATAGCGCCACATCGTCAATACGCTTGACGGCTCTTGCATGTAAGTCTGCGGTAAACTCTTGATCTCTAAAGACGGTTAAACCTTCTTTTAAACTTAGCTGAAACCAATCACGACAAGTCACACGGTTGCCCGTCCAATTATGAAAATATTCATGACCAATTACGGCTTCAATACTCAGATATTTATCATCTGTCGCTGTTTCAGGGCTGGCAAATACCAAGCTAGAATTAAAGATATTCAAGCCCTTATTTTCCATTGCGCCCATATTGAAATCATCAACTGCAACAATCATATAAATATCAAGGTCATACTCTAAACCAAAACGTTGCTCATCCCATGCCATTGCACGTTTCAGTGATTGCATAGCATAATCACAATAAGGAATATTATGCGTTTCAGTATAAATTTTCAGGCTAACTTCTCGTCCTGAAGCGGTGGTAAAGGCATCTTCAATATAATCTAAATCACCCGCAACGAGTGCAAATAAGTAGGCTGGTTTTTTATGAGGATCATGCCATTTTGCATAATGCAAACCATTGTCTAAATCACCCTGCTCTATTAAATTACCATTGGAAAGTAAGACGGGATATTTTGCTTTTTCTGCAATAATTTTCGTAGTAAAACAAGTCATCACATCAGGGCGATCTAAATGATAACTTATTTTTCTAAAACCTTCGGCTTCACATTGAGTGCAAAAATTACCACTGGATTGATATAAGCCTTCTAGTGAAGTATTTTCTTGTGGATTAATTTTTACTTGTACTTCTAAGGTAAATTTCTCAGGTAAATCACTTAATATTAGTTGAGTATCTGAATATTGGTAGCTGCCCTTTTCTAATAAATTCCCATCAAGGGTTACACTCTGTAAATCAAGTTGCTCACCCTGTAAGACGAGACCCTCTGACACTTTACGATGACGATAAAAGCGAGTGGTGGTTGTCACTAAGGTATGCAGTTCACCGAGTTCAAAACAAAGATGAATATCCTCAACTAACCAAGGTGAAGATTGATAGGAAGAGAGATAGATGGTGTTATCTACAGGTGCATTCATTCAGTGACTACCTTGAAAGTTGTAAGTAAGTTATTTATTGTTATACGGAATAGGTAAAAAGAGTTAATTTTCAGTAGCCCAGAGAAATGCAATCAGTTTATCTACCCTACATTAAAATGATCAAGCTCACCGTATAGCTTGCTTAAAAGTGTTAATCTACACTACTCATTCAATGATTTTTACTCAGGTTTTTTTAGCTTCTTCAATACTGTTGCTGAGACGGTTTTAATTAACTTAGGGCTATTTTCTTTAGGGCTCGCTAAGTTCTTTTTCGACTGCTGGCGCGTTTTATATAAATAGCCTGCCAAAGCCCCGCCAGAACTAGTGACTAATAATAAACCAATGGTTAAGAACTGTGTGAGTAATAATAATCCCCCCACTCCAATGGCTGCTGCAAAGCTTGCTCCCACCTTAAAGTTAGCCTTAGCATGGACGCTACGCGACTCTTTGGCAACTTCCTTTTGTGCATCTTTCATCACTCTTGCCTTAGAGCGCTCGGCATTCACTAAGATTTTTTCACGTTGCTGGGCGAAATTTGCCTTTACTTTTGCTAATTGATCCTTTCGATAAGTTTGTGCAATTGAGGCAAACCAAAAGGCAATCGCAATGCCAATAACAAACAGAGGAATAAGCAATCGTAAGATAGCAATACCTTCTAATTTTTCAGGCGTGAGTATCACCAAAACAACGGTGACGGATTGCACCAAAAGAATACCAATAATGAATTTGAAAAGTATAGCCATAACGCAATGATAATATTAATAGTTATTAATGAGTAGCAAATTATACTACATAGTTTAAATCATTACGCTTTAACATACCAAATTCCAGATTATCCGCTTATTTCGAATCCTTACTGGTATTGCCCTATTAACGCATCGATATTAACCACTTCATTCATTCTTCATAATAACCAAGACATGATAAGTTTGAGATAAAACAGCTTGAGCTTCATCCAATGGCTCCAAATTTGTGCTAAATCCCATGAGTATCTGTTTGAAATGCTGACATTACTCTAGTCACTCTCCTTTTCCACTCATCAGTCTCATCTGCGAGATGGATGTACTTTATGTCATATTAATAAAGCAAGTAACACCGTCATTGCAGAAATTCAGAATTTAAGCTTAAAGAAAACAAAAACGTAATAACCCTCTGCACAACGTCTGCACAAATAAACCTGCTAATCATCGCCATGATCTCATCGCTAAGGTTCTATAATAAAAAAACTCGATGTCAATAACCATAATAACGGACAAGCATCATGATTACCAAACTACAATCTATTAAAGAAATTCCTCATAGTGCAAAAACTTTATTCACTCTGGGTTTGCTAATCATTGCTTTAATTCCTATTCAGCAATTAATTAATAATACTCAGCATCCATTGATAACAGGTGTGGTTTGGCTACTCTCAGGAATGCTATTAATCAGCTCATTTCATAGCCAGCGCCTCAGCAAGCAACCTATTAAATTACAAGCAATTATTGTCCTTGTTGGCATTGCAGCAGTTATGCAAAGCATTGATCAGATTTTTAAAATTCCTGTATTAAGCATGTATAGCTTTGCCTTTGACCTTTATGCTATTGCGCTATTATTACGTGTAAAAACACGGCAGTTATCACTCAGCATTCATTGGCTTATCGTGCTCTACCTCTTTTCTATACCAGAATGGGGGCTTGCGAGCTTACTCCGATACACTTTAGAACTCAGTAGTACACAATTAAGTTGGTTATTAGGAACGGCAATACTGTTTACCAGTAGCATGGCTATTATTCGCCCTTCTCGCCAAATTAGCATTGTCTTTATTGTTTTATTTTTAGTAAGTTGTGTTATTAGTCATTGGCTTAACAATACCGTGTCTATCGCAATGATTAGCTTAGTCTCTATGTTGATTAGCTTAATTATTGGCAAAAGATATTATCAACCACCTAAAAAGCCTCACCCTTTTAACGACACCACGGCATGGGTGATCCCTAAGTCGATAAAAAATGATGGTTGGTGGATTGAGGAAGATGATACCCAAAAAACACAACGCCAATTGACGTTGCTTTCATTAGCCTTCCTTGGCTATGCTGTTTTTATTACTTTGTATTAAGGCTTAATAGATACCGCTTTATCCTTCCAGTTCCCTACAGTAAAGTGCCCATTATGGTAGTAATACAGGCGATCACCAATCATAATACTTCGGTCATTACTTGACCACCCTGTATTCACTGCCTTCATACCACCAAGGTAACTAATCTCACGTTTAATTCTATCTATCTCAAATCGATGTAAGAATTTGTTATAGCCACTTTTTCCATAGCTCTGAATAGGCAGTGCAATACGCGTTGTACGACTATTCATTCGTAAAAAGGTAAAGGCATGACGGTTATTCGTAACCTCACTATTAGACCACTCACTACTCAAAACAAATTGATCAATTTCTCTAGGATGACGTGGGTTATGAATATCAAAAAGCGATATTTTTGCCCCTTTCATTTTTATACGACCATTGACTACCGTAGTATCACTGCCAACACCCAGTAATAAGCCATCACCCAAGGGATGCAAGTAATCAGAGAACCCTGGAATGACTAATTCACCCACTTTTTTCAAGTGACGTGGTTGCCGCAGATCAATCACATAAAGCGGATCAGTACGCCTAAAAGTAACAAAATACGCATAATCATCAAATAATCGTGCACCATATAATTGTTCACCAGGCTTCCCTAAAGCTTTGGGGTACTTTCTATTGGGCAAGGAATCCAATGTGACTAAGGCTTTTTTGCGCGGGTCTTCTGCCAATGAACTAAAGATAACAGGCGACCGCAAAGCAGGATCAGCGACTCTTTTCTTTACAAAATAAGCCGCTTGTGGATTATTACTGACTACCCGTAAATTGCCCTTTTTATCTTCATCCAGTCGAAACGAGTCATTGCCATTCCAGCCCCATCCAATTTGCCCTAAAACATAACCTGAGCCACGATAGTCAAAGTCATTACGCTGATAAGAGAATTTATGAATTAAGGTTTTAGTTGCATTCACTGGGAATTTTTTAGTGTTGATATTTTGATAATCTGTACTAGTAATATAAACCGCTTTTTTTGAAAAGTAATGAATACCATAGTCAGTACCTAGCCAAGCCATACTTTTCACTGTCGTGTTTTTCTTATTTAAATCAATGGCTAAAATAGCAGTAATACCATGAATATCTTTGTTGGCAGGATTATAATAAAGACTGCCTTCTTGAATAAAGGCTTGTGACTTACCTTTACCTTGCTCACGATAGACTGACAGTTGACTTTTAATACGCCATTTTTTTATTTCAGTAATAATTTTTTGGCGTTCTTGCTCCATTCTCTTTTTAGACAGCCGCTGAGTCGTTTCTATCATTTTATAGGTCGTTGGCAAGTCCACCTGTTTGCTCATCACCACATACAGCATATTATTAATACGGCGTGTACTTTTAATACGCCCATCAACAAAGGCTTGTTTTATTGTTCTTGGTTTTGCAGGGTGACGAATATCAACCGTTATAATGCTTATTTTATTAGAGTTACTCCACCAGCTTCTTCCTTTTTTTCTAACGCCCGCTATCGCTATCAGTTTTTTCTGACCTGCCAAAAGGTAAATGTTTTGAATATAAATATTTTTACCAAAACCAATTGCTGATATTTGCTTTAGCTGCTTACCTTTGTACTGAGTATCATAAACCCGAATCCCTGAGTTTCCATTAGGCTGTACTGCATAGAGATAACGCCCATCTGTTTTCACTAAATCAGCCTCATCAACACCCTGTTCTTGTACATTGGTTATAGAAGCTTTGGCTCCACGTCTTTTTGCTATAGCTCTCGAATAGCGTCTTAGTCCACGGCAGGAATACTTGTGGTAATGTTTTTTTCTTGCCTTATGACTATGTTTAACCGCTTTGGTACAGCCAGGAATTGCTGGATGTGAGTGTTGACCATTAATCACTTGATAAACATGATTTTTTACATCAATCTTATCAATTAACTCTTGATGGATTTTATCCTCAAGTTCTTTATAATTTGCTGGTTTTAATAAAACATCATTATCTGGCTTAGCTAAGCTCAAAGAAGGTAAAAGTAATAATACAATAAGAAAATATTTATACATTGGGGTCACCATTTTTCGTCTCTACTAATAAGAGTAGGTTATTTTCAACCATTAAATCTATTATATGGTTTATAAGTCGTTAGGTGATGATCAAAGTCATATTATTCATAGAACAGAAGTTTTTCTATGACAACCCAGCCCCCAAAAAGTATGAGGAAATGACTAAGAAGGAATTAGTCGAATAGCTATAATCGACCTGTTGTAACATACTGAACAACATAAGTTACAATATAAATAAGTACCCAGAAGGTAAGCAAGGTTAAAGCGAATAATAGCATACTAACCAGTAGAGATATTAGGGTAGAATAATCCTTTTTAACCGCAAACACATGCCTACAATTTTCACACTGGTAGTATCGTCGAGTATATGGAAAAGGAATGATAACGAGAGAAAGAGTGATAGCAAGCATGACTATAGATAATGAAAATTTCCATGAAAAATCTATAGAATGCACATTGCTAGCATCGCACTTATCACAAGAGGTCTGCTCTTCTTTGGCTAGCTCTCCTGTTAAAGAGTAATCACCTGCTTCAATATCATCAATCACAGCAATTGCCTGATCTCTATAAGCATCAGGAACATGTATTTTCACACCACCCAAAGCGATTGAATGTGTCCAGTCTAGATCAATAAAATAACTATCAATAATATAGGCAGGTATACCTTCGTTCTCTAGTCGCCCTTTGACAATATAGGCATCCATTGTCGTCCTATAAGCTAAAATCCTTTTGCTCATCACCTACTCCCTAAATTTGGTTAACTCCCAAGGGTTTAGGTAAATTATATCATGACATATCTAATTAAACTATTGATCTTCATTGAAATCATAGCCACAGACCTCTTTAACGTGCTGATACTGTTCAATCGTTCTTGGAAATTTTCGACAGGAAGGGGGTCTTATCGTATAGATAGAACAATACTCTTTGCCATCTTCTGAAGCCTTTAGAAAGACACAGCGGTTCGGTAAACGGCAGCAAGCCCCACAATTATTACAATTTCCCTGTCTATTTTTATCTACGGGTAAAATAGAGGTGAATACCCTTTCAATTTTATGACGCATAATATGGCATCCTTCATTAGTCTTTAAGGTTAAAACTATCGTTTTTAGACAGTCAGGTTTATCTGCGATACTTTATTCATTGATAATGAGGCTCGAGCAGGCAATGAAATATTGTTATGGTATCCATACAATTTATAAGATTCAATATTATTTTATTGTTGTTGTCACAAAATATCATTATCAAGCATTACAAGAAGCAGTAAGGTTAAAGGTTAGAAGATTAGCCCGACTTACCAAGCATTTGAAATAGAAATATTAATCAATAAAAGTCATGCCCACTGACCTGCTTCGCCGTTATACACTATGATCCTGTAATGAAAAAAGTACGTTTAAAATACTTCTACTCATAGGGCTGATACCCAGTATTCCTCTACTGGAGAAGTAACATTAGAATCAATGAATCAATGAGTCAATCTGTAAAAATAGGTTTGTTTGTAGTCACCTTAATCCATGTTGCCATACCACTGCTAATCAAGCTTACCGATAAAATTCCAAGACAACCATGAGGCTAGCTTTATTTCTTCATAATTAAACTAGTTCGTTAAGAGGCTCTGAACAAGCCCTTAAACACACTAAAAACAACGACTCTAGTCATTAACAGCTTCATAAGCCTCACTCGCTTCAAGCCACTGCTCTTCAACTGATTCTAACTCTTGATCATTAGTTTTTTTATCTAATAATAGCTGTTTCAGTTTATTTTTATTAGCCACTTCATATAGACTACTTTCAGCCAATAATGCTTGTATCTGTCTTTGTTTTGTACTCGCTTTATCCAAAGTCAACTCTAACTTTTTTACTTTATTTCTTAAGGGTTGTAGTTGCTTACGTCGCTCTGCTTCCTGCTGACGTTGTAACTTCTTCTTTGCTTTACTGTCCTTACTACTCGCTAGATTTGATGGCTCTACTTTTACATTGTGTTGCTTAGCCAGTAGCTGGATATGCTTTTCATAATCATCAAGATCGCCTTCAAAAGGAGACATCTTCCCACCATGTACCAATAGGAGTTGATCTGTCACCATTTGCAATAAATAACGATCATGCGAGACAATAACAATCGCTCCCATATAGCTCTGTAATGCAACCACAATCGCTTGACGCATTTCAATATCTAAATGATTGGTTGGTTCATCTAGTAGCAAAACATTAGGACGCTCATACACAATCAGTGCCAATGCTAGTCGTGCTTTTTCACCACCAGAAAAGGGAGCGACTTTATCGTCAACTCGCTGCCCTTGGAAACCATAACCACCAAGATAATCTCGTAGTTGCTGCTCTCTGGTCTCTTTATCCAGTGCTCGCAAATGCTCTAAAGGGCTTTGATCAGCATTGAGTTGATCCAGTTGGTGCTGAGCAAAGTAACCTATATTCAAGTCCTTTGCATACCAAGAATCTTCATCTAATGCTGCTAACTCTCCAGCAAGATACTTAATCACCGTCGACTTACCCGAACCATTCGTTCCTACTAGCCCAAGACGATCACCTGGTGACAGGTCTAAACTGATATGACCAATTAATTCACTATTGTTATAACCCAAGCTAGCATGTTTAACCGTTAGTAATCGGTCAGGCAGCTTATTCGGTGTTAAAAACTGAAAAGTAAACGGAGAATCAACATGAGCAGGAGCAATATGTGAAAGTCGTTGTAATGCTTTTACACGGCTTTGAGCTTGCTTTGCCTTAGTTGCTTGGGCGCGAAAACGATCCACAAACTGCTGCATATGTGCAATTTCACGCTGTTGTTTTTCATAAGCAGACTGTTGTTGACTTAAACGCTCAGCACGAACTTTCTCAAATTGTGAATAATTACCTGTATAAAGTGTTAAAGCTTCATGCTCTAAATGGGCAATATAATTAATCGTGCCATCTAAAAAAGTACGGTCATGAGAAATCAAGATCATTGTACCCTGATAATTCATTAACCAATCTTGCAACCAAATAACGGCATCAAGGTCGAGATGATTAGTTGGCTCATCCAATAATAAGAGATCAGAACGACACATCAACGCTTGGGCAAGATTAAGCCGCATACGCCAACCACCTGAAAAGGTCTTAACAACATCATCGATTTGTGTTGGCAAAAAACCTAAACCTTGTAATAAAATGGCGGCTCGTGTCTTTGCGGTATAGCCATCAATTGCATCCATTTTGGCGTGCAAATCACCTAGCTCAACATCATTAGCAACAGCTAGCTTAGCTTGTAATGCACTATATTCTCCATCCCCTTGAAGTACATAGTCAATAGCACTAATATCTCCACTTGGCGTTTCTTGCCGAACATGCGCAATCACCCAACTTGCAGGCAAAGTGACTTCACCTTCATCAGCTTCCAACTCATCGAGCAATAGTGCAAACAAGGTAGATTTCCCCGTACCATTTGCCCCTGTTAAGCCTACTTTTTGTTGTGGGTGAATACTCAAGTTAGCTGAGTGAAATAACTGACGAACGCCTCGGCGTACTGCCAAGTTAGCAAAAACAATCATCTAAAAAACCTAAGCAAATAAGTGTTTGCGGTAATAACTCAGTTCTTGAATAGAATCCAATACATCATCTAAAGCAAGGTGGGTATTATTTTTAACCAAACCATTCAATATCGTAGGATTCCAGCGGTCAGCTAATTCCTTTAGAGTACTCACATCAAGATTTCTATAATGGAAGAAGCTCTCTAGCGCTGGCATACAACGTGCCATAAAGCGTCTATCCTGACAAATACTATTACCACACATAGGTGAAGCCCCTGCCATAACATACTGCTCAAGGAATTTAATCGTCTCTTGCTCTGCCTGTTCTTCGGTATAAGTACTGGCTTTAACCCGATCCACTAGACCAGAACCACCATGTTGCTTAGTATTCCAGTCATCCATTGCATCCAGCGCATCATCCGCTTGATGAATAGCAATCACAGGGCCCTCTGCCAGAATCTCTAAATCTTTGTTAGTGACTACGGTTGCAATTTCTATAATTTTATCGTTAAAAGTGTCTAGCCCTGTCATCTCTAGATCAATCCAGATGAGGTTTTCTCTATTTTGTCCCATGGTTTATCCATGTTCTCCCACTTATTGGGTTACAATAAGGTTCTTAAACTTATTATAACCCTTGTTATTAAAACAAGATTCTACTCCTTTCATATTATCAGCTTAACAATCAAATATGCAGACTTTTACCCTACTTTTTTTAATTGCTTTACTACTCTCCACTAGCGTACAGCTCTGGCTCTCTTTTCGTCAAATGCGCCATGTTGCACAAAACCGATCTGCCGTGCCTGAAGCCTTTACTGACAAAATCAGCCTAGAAGAACATCAAAAAGCAGCAGCCTATACTGTCACTAAAGGACGCTTTGGAACTATTGAAATGATGATTGGCACGATTGTCTTATTATTTTGGCTTTTTGGTGGTGGTCTTAACTGGTTAGATCAAAAAGTCATTGCCTTGGGTTATGGCTCTATTGTTACTGGCGTTATCGTCATATTAGTTTTTAGCTTGATTTCAAGCATTATTGATCTACCCGCCTCATTGTATAAAACGTTTGTCATTGAAGAAAAGTTTGGTTTTAACAAGCTCACTTTAAAAACGTTATTCATCGATACGATTAAAAGTACTCTATTAGGTGTGGCTATTGGTGCTCCCTTCTTGGCATTGATTCTATGGCTTATGAGTTCAGCAGGTAGTCTTTGGTGGCTTTATGCTTGGACTGCACTGTCATCATTTTCTTTATTAATGATGTGGGCTTATCCTAAATTTATCGCCCCTATCTTTAATAAGTTTAGCCCTTTGGAAGAAGGTGAAACATTAACCATTATTAAATCACTACTCACTCGCAGTGGCTTTAGTAGTGATGGTGTTTTTGTTATGGATGGCTCACGTCGCTCTAGTCATGGCAATGCATACTTTACAGGCTTTGGGAAAAATAAGCGGATTGTATTCTTTGATACTTTACTAAAACACTTAACGCCAAAACAGATAGAAGCGGTACTGGCACATGAGCTAGGTCACTTTAAGCACAAACATGTCATTAAAGGCTTAATTGTTTCATTAACAACAACATTAATTGGTTTTGCCATATTAGCATGGCTAATGCAAACAAGTTGGTTCTATAGTGGTCTTGGTGTTGACAACCCATCTATCTATAACGCCTTGTTATTATTTATGTTAGCCGCTCCTGCTTTCACATTTCTACTAGGTCCTATCATGTCTTGGTGGTCACGTAAACATGAGTTTGAAGCTGACAGCTTTGCAGCAAAACAATCAAGTGCTACGGAACTTATTAGTGCATTAGTGAGTCTTTACAAAGAGAATGCAAGTACTTTAACACCAGACCCCTTGTATTCTAGTTTTTATGACTCACACCCACCTGCATCCATAAGGATTGCACATCTTCAAAAAGAAGGGGAAAAGTCCTAAAGGTCTGGCAAACGAACAGGGACAAATAAGCCTGAATCTACTATTTTGGATTCAGGACAAAATTCATGGGCAAACAATAAAAGCTGTTTACTCTATTATAATAACTATAAATAGTGAAATTGTAATTAAGGTCGGCTAAAACAATGTGCTTAATATTCGCACATGCTAATTATTTATGCTATTTATAATACCTTATTCTACCTGTACCCACTTAATGACTGTTCTGACTGGATAAATACAATGAAACACTATGTAACAGGAACACTTTTAATCTCCGCCCTTCTCTCCACTACTGCTATTGCATCCAGTGGAAACCCTGCTAAAGGGCAAGCCCTCTTTACTAAAGCAAACTGTCAATCATGCCATAGTGCAGCAATTTTCAGCAAACCTGACAGGAAAATTAAAAGCCAACAAGAACTAGAAAGTAAAGTTCGTTTTTGCGATACTCAGCTTGATGCAAACTGGTTTGATGATGAGATTTCTGATGTTGTTGCCTACCTAAATAAAGTTTTTTATAAGTTTCCTAAAGCCCAACAATAACCGAAAGGATTAATATCTATGCCCGATAAAACGCTTATTTTATTTAATAAGCCGTTTAATGTACTCAGCCAGTTTACTGATGATAATAATCGTCCAACACTTGCTGATTATATCAAGCTAAAAGATATTTATGCCGCAGGCAGACTCGACAAGGATAGTGAAGGTCTGCTAGTGCTAACAAATGATGGGACATTACAGCACCAAATTGCCAATCCAAAAAATAAAATGTCCAAAACTTATTGGGTACAAGTTGAAGGACAAATTAGTGCATCGGCTATTGCAGAACTATCTGAAGGCGTTGAATTAAAAGATGGTCTAACACGACCTGCCAAAGTGAAAATTATTGCGACACCAAGCAAACTATGGCAGCGTAACCCGCCCATTCGTGTGCGTAAAAATATCCCTGACTGCTGGATTTCAATAACCATTAGTGAAGGAAAA
This sequence comes from Thiotrichaceae bacterium, assembly GCA_023144895.1. Classification (GTDB taxonomy): domain Bacteria; phylum Pseudomonadota; class Gammaproteobacteria; order Thiotrichales; family Thiotrichaceae; genus HyVt-477. The sequence continues at coordinate 11,124 of JAGLEV010000049.1, read as the reverse complement.
AACCGTCAAGTACGACGTATGACCGCAGCGGTAGGGTTTCCTACGCTACGGCTGATTCGTTACCGTGTCGGTTCTTGGACTATTGACGGGATTGCACCCGGTAAAATTCTTCGTATTTTTTAAGCGAGAATCTTCAATAGTTGCCGCCAACAATCAGAGACTTCACCCGTCATTAAAGCAAATTCAATATCGACACGCTCTTCATGTGACTGTGGATCATTTTCATCCATCACCTCATCCATGACATCTAAGAATTGTAATTTCTTAATTTGTAAATCTTCCGTCAATACAAAGCGTATTTTCTCAGACCATTCCAATGATAATTTAGACACTTGCTTACCTGCATTCAGGTGATTTTGTACTGTATCATCAAGTAAGCTATGGTTACGCACAATGACTTTACTTTTATCATCTTGCTGAGAAACTAACTCACATTCTTGACCAAAATCGAAGGGTGCAGGAAGCTCTCCTGTTTGTAACCAACGTGTCATTGTTATCACAGCAGGTACTTCAGTTGAAGGCAAAGAGACAGCAAAAGAGCCTAGGCATTTTCTCAATAAACCAGAAACATCTTCAGCACGTTTAGCGGAAGATGTATTGACCACTAACCAACCCCCTTTGCTATCAAGCCATGCATCAACTTTCTGAGTACGAGTAAAGGCACGAGGAAGTAGCTCAAACTCTATGGCTTCTTTTAGCTCTTTCTTCTCTTTTCCTGAGACTTTGCGGTCTTCTTCAATTTCTATTTGAGATACTTTTTCATCTAAGGCTTCACGAATAACGTTTGCAGGTAATATACGTTCCTGTCGAGCGACTGTGATTAAGGTGTAATGCTGAACAGCATGTGTGAGTGAGCTGGATTTTTCACCTAAGGGTTCTACCCAGCCAAAGCTTTCTCGCTGTGTAGGAGAACAAGGTTTAAAGACCTTAGATTCCATCATTTCATGTAATTCTTCGGCAGATGCTTCTATTTTTTCATCCAATTTGAATAAATAAAGATTTTTAAACCACATTGATATTAATCCTGAATCCTATTAAAGTGGATCGATTATGCCTTAAAAATACTCTCAATCACACAAATTCTAAACAAAAAAACGGGACTAAAAAGTCCCGTTTTTTACTAGCAATTGACGTTATAGATTAAATCTATAACTTATACTATTTAAGTGCAAATGCATCAGTAGTGATATTCTTCAACCAGCTATAAGCATAGCCAACTTCACGTTTATGCATTTCATCAGAAGCATCTTTAGGTGTTAAACCACCTGATACTTTAATGATCTTAGAACCATCTTTTGCAAGACGATGCACAGAAGCAACTGAAATTCCATAATCTTTAGAGATCACAGAGTAACAAGTGTTAACGTAAGAAGGTACGCCAACTTCCTTGCCTGCAAGTAACGCAGCAACCGCAGCAGCACAAACTTTCGCTTCTGAGTTTGCAGCATAACCTGACTTAGGAAGACCTTTTGCAATCGCCGCATCACCAATAACATGAATATTCTTGTGAATTGTTGACTCAAAAGTTTTCAGATCGATAGGGCACCAGCCTTTATCGTTAGTCAAGCCAGCAATGATAGCAATCTTGCCTGCCTTCTGATCAGGAATAATATTAAGCACGTCTGACTTAATTTCATCACCAAACATATTTGTCATTTGTCCTGTTTTAGGATCAACGCTTTCAATACCTGATTCTTCAGCAGCACCATGCCACGAAATCATTGAATTATCCGTTCCGTAACCGTAGAACTTTTCCCAGCCTTGAGTAAATAGACCCATTTTAGAGAATTTCTCTTTAGGATCCATAATGATAATTTTAGATTTAGGCTTGTGATTTTTTAAATAATAAGCAATCTGTGCAGCACGCTCATAAGGTCCAGGAGGACAACGGAAAGGATTATTAGGTGGAGCAATAACAACCACACCACCATCTTTCATCGCTTCTAATTGCTTACGCAATGTAACCGTTTGAGGCCCTGCTTTCCACGCATGAGGGATTTTTTCAGCAACTTCTTCGTCATATCCTTCAATTTTGTCATAATCGAAGCTAACACCAGGAGCAACGATACAACGATCATATTCTATCTTCTCGCCACCTTTTGTGCTGACAGTATTCTTGTCTGCATCAATACCTGTTACTTCATCAATAACAATATTGATTCCAATAGCTTTAAGTCCATCATAGCCAAACTTAATTGAATCGATATCACGATCGCCACCCAAAACTTCATTACTTAAGTAACAAGTAAAGTAATCTTTATTTTGCTCAACGATAGTCACGTCAATGCTAGAATCAGCCATTTTAACGTAACGAGCCGCCGTTGCTCCAGCAGTACCACCGCCAACAACAACCACTTTTTTGCCTGCACCGAAAGCTAAACTTGGCGCACCAATAGCTCCAACAGCCGCCGCAGCACCAATGCCTTGAACAAACGTTCTTCTACTAATCTTCGTAGTCATAAGTATATCCTCCGGTTACTTAGCGTAGTATTCAATTAAGGCTTCAACACTTTCTTTGCCTTTCTTTTTGATCATCTTCTTCAATTTTTTCTTCATCTTCTTAGGTGCTTTACGATCACCACTGATGTAGTCAGTTAAAGAAGCTGCTGTGTATGCTTTCCATTGCCCAGTAAGCATCCCAGCTTCATCTTCGGCTTCAGTTCCACCTTCTGAGTGACACTTTTCACAGTACTTTTTATGTAATTTCTTACCCTTAGCAGCAAGTTTCTTATCAGACTCTTGTCCTTTTGCTTCAACGTAAGGCTTCGCAGAGAAATAATCACCCATCTGCTCAAATTCTTCTGTTGTATAGCCTTTAGCAATACGACCCATGATCGTTGAAGGGATTTCTTCAGACTTAAAGCCTTCCATAGTCTCAACAATATAAGTCTTTGCCATACCACCGATTGTTGGAATTGCAGGGCCACGGCTATAACCGTCTGGACCATGACAACCCGCACAGGTATTAACAATCATATCGGTACTTGCGCCAGTTAGTAACTCTGGTTTTTCTTTCTTATCATCTGCCGCGAATGCAGATTGAGAAATTAGCAAGGCCATTCCTAAGGCTAAGGGTGCCTTTTTAATAAAACTACTCACAATCATGATCCTCCTCATATTAAGTAGTAACAAAGTTATTGATGAAGCTATTGCTCTAGCCCGCGAACGGAAATCATCAAAAGTAAATCTTAGAAAACCAACATTTTATAAATTAATGCATCAAATACTAGTACAAACGGTAGGTCTATCTAACAACATTTGATGATTTACCATAAAGTTTTTTAATATATATCAATTTTTTAATGAGGCAACTATGACATATAACAAGATTTTTTGCTTGAGAAAATTTCATATTTTTGCAAATAAACGACTTATGATTAAAAAAATTCAACACAATAACAACAAATTATGGACAAAAAAAAGCCACTTATTTCTAAGTGGCTTTTACTTAATAACTAGAAGTAGCTTAATCACTACATGCTATTTAGTTCTTTGTTTTATCTACAATTTTATTATCACTAATCCATGACATCATGCCACGTAATTTTGCACCAACCTCTTCGATTTGATGCTCACGACCTAAGCGACGTTTTGCTTTTAATGTTGCCTGACCCGCAGCATTTTCAAGAATAAATTCACGTGCAAATTCACCATTTTGAATCTCAGTAAGAATCTTCTTCATCTCTTTCTTCGTTTCATCAGTGATAATACGAGGGCCACGAGTCAAATCACCGTATTCCGCTGTATTAGAGATTGAATAACGCATATTAGCGATACCGCCCTCATACATAAGGTCAACAATTAATTTCAGCTCATGTAAGCACTCAAAGTAAGCCATTTCAGGAGCATAACCTGCTTCTGTTAATGTCTCAAAGCCAGCTTGTACTAATGCTGTTGCACCACCACATAAAACCGCTTGCTCACCAAATAAATCCGTTTCTGTCTCTTCTTGGAAACTCGTTTCGATAACACCAGCACGACCACCACCATTAGCAGAAGCATAAGAAAGTGCCACTGACTTTGCAACACCTGAAGCATCCTGATGAACAGCGATTAATGAAGGAACACCACCACCTTGTGTATAAGTAGAGCGCACTAAATGACCAGGACCTTTAGGTGCAATCATAATAATATCTAAATCAGCACGAGGATCAATTTGCTCATAATGAATATTAAAACCATGAGCAAAAGCGAGTGCTGCACCCTGCTTGATATTAGGCTCAACAATATTGCGATACAATGCTGCTTGATGCTCATCGGGTGCAAGAATCATGACAACATCAGTTGCTGCAACGGCATCAGCAATATTCATTACGGTGAGACCTGCTGCTTCTGCTTTTTGTGCAGAGGCTGAACCTTCACGTAAACCAACAATGACATCAACACCCGACTCTTTTAGGTTATTCGCATGGGCATGACCCTGTGAACCGTAACCAATAATCGATACTTTTTTGCTTTTGATGATTGAAAGATCACAATCGCTATCGTAATAAATGTTCATTCTGTGTTATTCCTAAATAAAATATAAATCTTTAGTTCTGTATAAAACTATCTAGAGTGTGTGTTTCCCGCGCATTATACCCACTGCGCCAGAACGTACCACCTCTAAAATCGTATGTTCTTGTTGAAGAGTACCAATAAATGCTCTGAGCTTATCCATCCCCCCTGTCACTTGAATCGTATAAATTAACTCATTCACATCAATAATTCGACCACGGAAAATATCCGTAATCTGCTTGATACTGATACAAGAATCAATCGTACTAGCCTTAATTTTAACCAACATCAAGCCACGTTCAATATGTGAATTACCAGCAATATCAACTACCTTAACGACATCAATCAATTTATTGAGCTGCTTCATAATTTGCTCAACCACTTGCTCATTTGCATGCGTTACTAGAGTCAAACGAGATAAAGTAGGGTCTTCAGTCACCGCCACATTCAACGATTCAATATTATAACCGCGTGCTGAAAATAAACCCGCTACACGCGAAAGTGCTCCTGACTCATTTTCCATTAAAATAGAAAGTGTATGTCTCATCTTTAGTCTCCTATACCAGAATCATTTCATTCTGCCCTGCACTAGCAGGAATCATTGGGTAAACATTACTTTCTTTTTGTGTCACAAAGTCCATAAATACCAAACGATCTTTCATCGCTAATGCTTCTTTAATGGCTCCTTCTACATCAGCAGGTTTCTCAATTCGCATACCCACATGACCATAAGCCTCTGCTAACTTAACAAAGTCAGGCTGTACTGTCATATCAACCATTGCATAGCGTTTGTCATAGAAAAATTCTTGCCACTGACGTACCATGCCTAAGAAGCTATTATTCAAATTCAAAATTTTCAAGGGCAAATCATATTGCTTGCAGGTGGTTAACTCTTGAATACACATTTGAATACTTCCATCACCAGTAATACAGCCAACCGTTGCATCAGGATGCGCTACTTGCACGCCCATTGCCGCAGGTAAACCAAAACCCATCGTGCCCAAGCCACCTGAGTTAATCCAACGATTTGGCTTATCAAAACGATAGAACTGTGCCGCCCACATTTGATGTTGCCCCACATCGGAAGCAACATAAGCATCACCCTTGGTTAGCTCCCAGAATTTTTGCACCACATATTGTGCTTTAATCACATCATCGCCTTGTATATAGCCAAGACAGTCTTCAGCTTGCCACTCTGCAATCTGCTTCCACCATTGCGCCAAGGCTTTTTGATCTGACTTTTCACCACGATGCTTCAGCTCTTTGATTAGCTGAGGTAAGATATTTCTTACCTCACCCACAATAGGCACATCAACAACGACATTTTTTGAAATAGAGGCAGGATCAATATCAATATGAATAATTTTTGCATCAGGGCAGAATTTTTCAATATTCCCTGTCACTCGATCATCAAAACGTGCACCAATGGCAATCACTAAGTCAGAGCCATGCATAGCTAAATTAGCTTCATAAGTACCGTGCATACCCAGCATACCGAGGTATTGCTTATCTGATGCAGGGTAAGCTCCCAAGCCCATTAGGGTGTTGGTAATGGGATAACCTAGTAATTGAGTAAATTCCACCAGATCATTTGAAGCGTGCGACAATATAACGCCGCCACCACTATAAATCATCGGCTTTTTTGACTCTAAAATCAGATCAACCGCATTTTTAATTTGCTTAGGATGTCCTTTAACCGTGGGGTTATAGCTACGAATATTAACTTCATAAGGATAAACAAACTCAGTTTTATCTGTTGTTAGATCCTTAGGAATATCAACAAGCACGGGACCTGGACGACCCGAAGTCGCTAAGTAAAATGCTTTTTTTATCGTTGATGCAAGATCTTCAACCTTGGTAACAAGGTAGTTATGCTTTACACAAGGGCGAGTAATACCCACAATATCGACTTCTTGGAAGGCATCATTGCCAATTAATGACCGTGGAACTTGCCCCGTAAAGACCACTAAAGGGACAGAATCTAGATAAGCATCGGCAATACCTGTCACGGCATTAGTCGCACCCGGCCCTGATGTGACAATCGCGACACCCGGCTTATCCGTTGATTTGGCATAACCTTCTGCGGCATGAATCGCACCCTGTTCATGGCGTGCTAAAATATGATGGACATCATCTTGAGCCTTATAAAGCTCATCATATAAAAATAATACGGCACCACCGGGATAACCGAAGATCGTATCCACTTTTTCTGCTTTGAGACACTCAATAAATATCTCTGCACCCGTTAACTTCACTTTGCTAACTCCTGCTTGGTTTTGGCTGTTGCTGGTTAAATCGAACATCGAATAATATAACGAAATCACAGGGAAATCATAATAAATCTGCATTCTATAAGGTAGGATCAAGGAACGGTGTAAATATTTAATTTAAACTATTGATTATAATGTAAATTCTATTATTCAATGAAATCGAATGATTAAGAAAAAGTATCGACCGATATCCAAGTAGACTCTCAGTTAATATTGGTTTCTGCACTATAATTATTTCAATAGGCTATCAGCAAAATACCTTTTTCTTGATTTTAAAGATCAACCTATGAAAATATTTTAGGAGCTACTGATACCTATAAGTTAAATCATGATTGAACATTCCTACAGAGTAAGAAAATTTTGCAATGAACATAAAAACAAATCATAAAAAGCTATCAGGTGCACACATATTTATCTCACTATTGACTCTGGCTTTCTATTTTGCTTTGACTAAAAGCTTTAATTCAAGTGATTTAGAATTCTTAATGGTGATAAACAAAGTGATAAGGCTTTGTTTTATTCTTTGTTGCTTTTTCCTATTTTTATAACTAGTAGCCAGCCTTAGTTGGTGGTGGTTGAGCCAAGAGGGAATGTAACACTAAAATTTCTCCATCGAAAACCAGTGGCAAACGAGTGAAGCTGGCTAAATCAGATGCTCATTGTCGTATTTCAAATGATTGACAGACGATGGCTAACAAAGGATATAATCCTCTGGTTACTATACCGATGGCTCTGGCTGAAAAAGCTTTGTAGGGAGAAGTGACAATGAAACAATACAAAAAATCCAATAATAAATATCGCCTAAATGCCCGTGTGAAAATGATTCTACGCAGTCAACTTGCTTGGCTATGGGGCTACCCACTTAAACTGAATAATAACGACCAAGCCCACACTTTACAATGGCGTAGCCTTTACCTCCCTACTCCATGGGAAGTCAGCACTCATACCATTAATGGACTCAGCTTGTCATCTGCTATTTATTCTCGCAATATATTACGAGGTGACTACCCAAAAGCCTTAGCTCGTGTCGTCAATGACACAGAACAATGGTCAGAGCATGTTGAGCTAAAGATAAACACAATCAAGCAATTACTAGCAGGACAATTGGTCAACCCCTTAGTAGAAATAATCCAGCCTTTACTCAGTCGCCGTGATTACCAGCAAATCCTAACGACGCTGCGTTGCTACCCTCAATTTGAACCCTTAATCCAGCAATTTGCATGGTGGATTAGTGCGGATACCCAGCAATTTAAAACAGCGATTCAGTGGATTAACAATGAGGCTATTCATTTACAAGCGATTCAAGAACAAATAAGCCATACTGATGAAAAATCAGAAGATATCATACTTAAATTATTTGCATTACATCAGAAAATAGGTGGCTCGGCTTGCCAAAATATTTTACATATTACATCGAGTCCAGAGTGGCATAGTATTGCCCGACCTCGGGTCAGCCTGTTTATGGAAGAAGCTATTAATGAAAAATATCAATGCACTTTTTTCAAAAAGAAAAGGCGTAATAATGCTCCAAAAAATTTAAGCTTACTGATGAGTCAATGGCTAGGGAAAACACTCGCATTGCCCAAGCGTCAATGCCAGCTTAGAATGCGTATAGTAAATTTCTGTTTACCTAAAGTAACAATCGATGCTTATAGCGAATATTGGAGGGTATTAGACAAAATACCTAAGCTGAATCATAAGCATAGTATGCAGAAGAATCACAAAAAGTCGTGGCAATTTACACCAAAGTCAGTGATAAAGAAGGAGCGTGAGACATTATTATTAGAAATTGTAGAGTATGAACTTCCTCACTTTGCTAGTGAAATGCTGACTTCAATGTTTACTTGGTTTAGCCAAAATCCTAAAATATTTCAATCATTAGAAGCACTGATTAAAGCAATAAAAATAGATCAGCTCCCCGCTGACTCTCCTTGGCACACACCCCATTTAACGCTCTATTTTGCTCTTGCTTGGTATCGTTCTTTTCATAATGAAAATGCAGGCTATTTACAAAAATTAGCCAAGCATCTTACAACCTTAGTTCATTTTATTAAGACTGACCCATCTGATGAAAAACAATACTTTCGTCTGTCAATATTTGAGGATGCCTTAGATTATCAAAGTCATAATTTATTAATAAGTCAGTTTTATTATCATAATAACCTTGAGAAATTTCTATCAAAGATTGATCACTTTTGTACTATGACTGAAAAGCCGTTAACACAAGATTTCATTCTCTATGTTAAGAATATCTATGATGATAAAGTTAATGAAAATTGGCATAATATTGCTCGATACATGCATACTCTTATACAGAAAGATATTAGTTTTTGCTGGATTGATGACACTCAGTGGATTCAATTTGACACAATCGCACAAGGTGATATAGGTCTATTCTTGCAGAGCCTAGAACGCTGGGGAACACTCGATAAAAATGAGCACGATACAGGTCTCACTTGGGAAGAATTAGAGCCTGACTTACTTCCTATCGCCACTTTACTGTTCCAATATGGGCTGATAGACATTGCTAATTATTTTGCAGATAAAAAAGAGTACTTTCACTTAGAACCCTTATTACAATTAAAATCAATAGCCTATCAATCTAAAGATGCGCTTATTAAGCCTTACCTTGCTAAGAATCCATCGAATGAGTGGATTTCAGCCTACCCAGATGCCTTACAAGCTGAATTAAATACGCTCAATCAATATCATCGTTTAGCTCCCCATATTGCTGAAAAATGCCTATCAGCTGACATCCCTTCAACACAAAAACTACAACAAGAAATTGATACTCTTGATAAAATCATTCAAGAAAAGCAATCCTATGGAATAGACCATGAAGCGCTATCCAAACGAAGGGATAAGCAATATGCACGTCTATCAACACCGATGACTTTATCTAACAATACCTTAGCAAAACTCACCACCAAACTAAGACACACAACGTACCTCCATACGCTAGAGCAGTGGCAGCAGGATATTGAGAATTATTTTCAAGAGAAAATAATCAATGTCTTTGAACTTGGAGAGCTACCCGCCGATAGTTTAGGTCATCCTCGACATAAAAAAGCACTCATTTATCTACTGAATCTACCACTGTCGGTACAAAATGTTGCTAAAACAATATTACAGACTCGCTTAAGTAGTAAACCTTGGGATTTACGTCATGAGGAAAATAATCAGGATTTCCTGACATTATTGACAGCACAAGGCATTAACCCCGAGCCTTGGCTCAATGGAATGGGTAAGCAAAATGTCAGTATCACAGATCATCAAAAGAACATGCTGGAACTATCAATTGAATTTGAAGATGATCCTTTAGAAATATTCCAAATGGGCAGTTATTTTAATACCTGTTTAAGTGTTGGTAGCTTTAATTATTTCTCTGTTGTCGCCAATATTGCAGATATCAACAAGCGTATTGTCTATATTAAACAGGATGGCAAGGTGGTGGGTCGCTGTTTATTTGCCTTAAACAATCAAGGTCACTTGCTCTCTTTTCATCTCTATAGCCACCTCAAGGATGGCACTCTTGATCAAATCATGAATGATTTTACTGATCAATTAGCCAAGGCAATGAATACTACTCGCTCAGATCAAGGTCATGTTGCAACGCTCGTAGCAACTGATTGGTATAATGATGGTGTGGTAGAGTTTAAGAATAAATCTCCCAATATTATTAATGATTCACTAGCAAATGAGCTATTAACACTGCCATTAGTACAAGCTCATCAACGTATCAAAGCACTCTGTTCACAGGTGACCTTGGCAACGATTCAATCATTATTATCCATGCCAGTATTCCAGCAACGTCCTGAGTTAAGTATTGCCTTAGTCGATCAGGTGCAACATTTTGGTCATCAATATCAGCCCTTGCATTATTTAATGGCTAAACATCTATTAGCTTGTCATGAGAAAGGCTTGGCTTTACGTGTTCTAAAAATGATTTCTTTTTATCAAACGGATTATAGTGGTTATCATTATTACTGTGGTGTCGATGAAGAGGAATTGGAGTTATTGCTGAAGATTAGCCCAAGCCTAGTCCATAGGGCATTAAAACGTTCGCGCAACTCAGGTATGAAAGATCATAAAGATGATAATGAAATTCATCGCCTTAAAGCGTTTATCCGTGTCTATGAAAAACTTTATCGTCCACAACAGATTTTAGCCTGTCAGCAACGTATTGATCAAATTAGTAAAAAATAATACAAAAAAACGCCCTATACAAATAAATTGCATGGGCGCTTATACTCACTTACATTTAGCTACTACTTAGTTTCAGATTTCTCTTCTTTATCTGATTTATCATCTTTCTTTGCTGTCTTAGATTCGTCTTTCGACTTTTTATCTGACTTAG
>JAGLEV010000048.1 GCA_023144895.1 Thiotrichaceae bacterium | reverse complement strand
GTTCCAGTCGTTGTGCCTGTTCCAGCCGTTGAAATATTGACTCCTAGCTGACTAAATAATTTAGTAATATCCTGAGCAGATACATTTAAGCCTTGACCTTTTAGTAACTGAGCAATCTGATCAGGACTAAACTGTTGTGCTAATTGTGTTAATTGACTTCGTGAAACACCTGCACTATTTAATAACTGCATCAAGCTAGCTGGAGTACTTGTCGTTGTACCTGTATTTTGAGCACTAACTCCTACTTGCTGGAATAATTTAGCAACATCTTGAGCAGAGACATTGACTCCCTGAGCTTTTAGCAACTGTGCAACCTGACTAGGGCTAAATTGCTGCCCTAGTTGCTTTAACTGAATTGATGAAATACCCGCATCATTTAATAACTTCATTAAATTATTTGATGATGTTTGTGGTCGTGTATTTGATGTTGTATTACCACCAAGCTGACTCAATAATTGTTTAACCTCGTTCACCGAAACATTCAAACCCGACTGATTGAGTAACTGAGTAATTTGCGCTGGTGAGAATTGACTTAAGATCTGACCAAACTGATTACCATTAATTCCTAAACCTTGCAGAGCTTGCATGACTTGGTTCGTCACTGAATTAGGGCGGTTATTCGCATTGATTGGACGATTATTAGCACTCACTGGACGATTGTTCGCATTAATTGGACGAGTATTTGCATGTCTTACGCGATGGTTATGTGGGCGACGATTGACATGATGACGGTTATGATTATTCGTGCGGTGATGCCTTACACGATTATTATGATTATTTCTAATGTGATGATTATGGTTATGTCTTACTGGACGATGATGCAAGTTGTGGCTTTTATGTGACCGTCTAGTAGAGCATGTATAACCACGAAGACCACCACCACTTCTACGAAAGTGAAGACTATTCGACATACGACGCCCAATATTCCCTAAGCTTTTGTGACTACGCGGGCTGCGATGATGACGAATGCTAATACCTCTTTGACCTCTGTGTCCTCTGTGTCCTCTGTGACCTCTGTGACCTTTATGGCTTTGAGTTCCGTGGCTGCGGTTACGATGATGACCAAAATGGCCGAAAATAGTAGTCATGATAATTCCAATGTATAAAATTTAAGGGTAGAGTCTTGGCAAAAGTCAGTTCTTTGCGTTGAAAATAGGTTGATTATTTTAATTTTTCACCAGTTCTCTCCATGCACGTATAGAAATAACTCAAATACAAAGACTCAGATAAATATCTTCTATCTCCATCTATAGAAAAAACAGCATTACCAAAGGTATTGATCAATCGTTTTTCACACTATAATTTAAGATAGTTTTTTCAATCACTTGGCAGTGAATTAATCACTAAATCAACTGATTGAAGGTGATATCTACAAGATATCGTTCTTCTTTTATTTAAGATGCTTAGGTTATACAGCGAGGATTTACAGGGATACAGATGAACAAAGATCAATGAAAACATATTCCTGATTAGAGGTATTCTTTTAATAGCAAGGCATGTAGTATCTAATGCTCTACTTAATTTTTATATAGATAACCCCATGAATCCTGAATTTTTAGAATTTGAGCAGCCCATTGCTGAGCTGGAAGCAAAGATCGAAGAATTACGTTATGTGGATAGCTCTGATGTCAATATTGGTGAAGAAATATCACGATTAGAAGGCAAGGTTGGCACATTAACTAAATCTATTTTTAGCAAGCTAAAGCCATGGCAAATTGCCCAACTCGCTCGCCATCCTAACCGACCTTATACGACGGATATTATCGATAACTTGTTTACTGATTTTCAGGAACTACATGGTGACCGTGCGTATGGTGATGATCCTGCGATAGTCGGGGGTGTTGCTCGCTTCCAAGGTCGCCCTGTCATGGTGATTGGTCATCAAAAAGGTCGCGATACCAAAGAAAAAGTTTATCGTAACTTTGGTATGCCTCGCCCAGAAGGTTATCGTAAAGCACTACGCTTAATGAAGATGGCAGAAAAATTCCACCTACCAATATTTACTTTTATTGATACTCCAGGTGCTTACCCTGGTATTGGTGCTGAAGAACGTGGTCAGAGTGAAGCCATTGCCCGTAATCTTTATGAAATGTCAAAACTACGGACACCTATTATTGCTACCGTTGTTGGTGAAGGTGGCTCTGGTGGTGCATTAGCCATTGCGGTAGCTGATCGTTTAATGATTTTGGAATATGGTACTTACTCCGTTATTTCACCTGAAGGCTGTGCATCTATCTTATGGAATGATGCCAGCAAAGCAGCAGATGCTGCAGAAGCACTGGGTATTACATCCACTCGTTTACGTGAGCTAGGTTTAGTAGATCAGGTTATTGATGAGCCATTAGGTGGCGCACATCGTGACTATGGTATGGTTTGTAATAATATCTCAGAGGCACTAACGAGTGGCTTACGTGATCTTAAAGCACTGACAATGGACTCATTATTAGAACGTCGTTATAAGCGACTTTTATCCTACGGTCAGTTCGAAGAAAAGGGGTGAGTTCAACGAGTCATGTACTTTGTCAGCACCACTTCTATCAAGATAATATAGAACAGTTAAGTAATACCTCAATACTGATCGCCTATAGTGGTGGTCTTGATTCACATGTATTACTGCACTTTTTTTCCCAGTTACGAGAAAGCTACCCTGATCTACCATTACGCTCAGTTTACGTAGATCATGGTCTACAAAGTATCTCTAGCCAATGGGGAAAACACTGCAAAAAAGTGGCTAAATCTCTCCAAATATCCCACCAAACCTTAACGTTATCTCTTGATTCTCAATCGGGTGAAAGCCTTGAAGCATTGGCTCGTACAGGTCGCTATGCGGCACTAAAAAACCATTTACTAGCCAATGAGGTATTAATCACTGCACACCACCAAGAAGATCAGGCTGAAACATTATTATTACAATTATTTCGTGGTGCAGGAGTGGATGGCTTGGCAGCAATGCCTATATTAGGTCATTCTATGGATTTTACACATTGGCGACCTTTATTAGCCTATTCACAACAGAGTTTAAGAAATTATGCTGAACAATATCAGCTTAATTTTATTGAAGATCCTAGCAATCAAGAACAACGTTTTGATCGTAATTATATTCGACACCACTTGATCCCAACATTACAAGAGCGCTGGCCTAGTATTGTTAATACATTAAGTCGATCAGCCAGTATTCAAGCTGATGCAAGTCACCTAATATCAGATTGTATGACACAACAACTAAGCTTGATATTGAACAACAAAGACAATACCTTATCAGTAGAAAAACTAAAGAAAAAATCCATAGTACAACAAAAAGCCCTACTTCGCCTTTGGATAAAGCAATCAGGGTTTTTAGCTCCTTCGGCAAAAAAGCTACAACATATTATTAGTGATGCGGTGAATAGCCGCTATGATAGTAACCCCTCCGTTGAATGGGGTCAGGGCAATATTCGTCGCTACCGTAATGATCTTTATATTTTAATACGACCTATTGCCATACCACATGACTACACAGTGATATGGGATTTAAGTTCTGATTTAACATTAGATTATGGGCTGGAGACCTTACGGTTAAAAGATCTTGGTGAGTTAAAAAGTATTTTACTTAATAATAATATCACGGTGACTGTCCGCCTACGACGAGGTGGAGAGCGTATTCAACCTAAAGGTCATGTTCAATCAAAAGCACTCAAGAAGATCCTGCATGAACAATCAATTCCACCTTGGATACGAGATCGTATATTACTCGTTTATGCGAATGAAACCTTAATCTACGTACACAATATTGCCACTATTAATCCAACCAACCTCATGGATAATTTATGAAAACCATTGCCAAAACCTTTGAAACCTTCTTATGGAATAGCCGCCTTATGGTTATTGTTGCTGTGATTGCTAGTTTAGTGGCAGCCATGGCAATGCTCTATATTGCCTCTATTGATGCTTGGCTAATGATTAGCCATTTACCAGATTATGCCAATGCAGGTACTGAGGATAGATTAGCTATTCGTACTAGCACAGTAACACATGTCGTTGAAATTATTGATGGTTACCTCCTTGCTACTGTGTTAATTATCTTTGCCTTAGGTTTATATGAGTTATTTATCAGTAAAATTGAAGATGCGGAAGATTCTGCCAATGCCTCAAAAATACTGGTTATTCATAATTTAGATGATTTAAAAAGTCGTTTAGCTAAAGTCGTACTCATGATCTTAATTGTTAAGTTCTTTGAATATGCCAATAAATTAACTTTTGGCTCAGCGATTGAGTTGCTCTACCTCGCTGCGGGTATTGCTTTGATTGGTATTGCATTGTATTTTTCACATGCTGCTGATAAACACTAAAGTATTTCAATCTATCGCTCGACAAGAGTAGTGTTTCTTGTGAACTCCTCTGGAGAATGCTAGCCTCACTCTATAGAGATAAAATAATTAAGGACACATTATGACCGTTGAAACAATTGACCCAGCTGAAGAAGCATTATTAAACTTTACGGATGCTGCTGCGGCCAAAGTAAAATCATTAATCGAAGAAGAAGAGAATGAGGATTTAAAACTTCGTGTTTTTGTTAGTGGTGGAGGCTGCTCTGGTTTTCAATATGGCTTCTCCTTTGCAGAAACTATTGATGATGGTGATACTGTTGTTGAAAAAGGTGGGGTCAGTTTACTGGTTGATCCAATGAGCTTTCAGTATCTTTCTGGTGCAGAAATTGATTATACCGAAGGTTTAGAAGGTGCTCAGTTTGTTATTCGTAACCCAAATGCAACCACAACTTGTGGCTGTGGCTCTTCTTTCGACGTTTAGAGATTATTAGGTTATGGGTTTTAACCGACTGCATATTGTCATTCCTTCACGATATGACTCTACACGCTTACCTGCGAAACCCTTACGCTTAATTGCTGGTAAACCGATGATTGAACGGGTTTATCAGCAAGCAAATAAAAGCAAAATTGATAGTATTTGTGTCGCAACAGATGACACTAGAATTTATAAGACTGTTGAAGCCTTTAATGGCAATGCTGTCATGACTCACAAAGATCATCGTTCAGGAACAGAGCGTTTAGCTGAGGTCTGTGAAAAGATGCAGTGGGATGATAATGATATTGTGATTAATCTGCAAGGCGATGAGCCTCTCATACCTCCTGAAGTTATTAATCAGCTCGCAAATGAAGCGATACTCAGCCTTGCTGAAATAACGACACTGGGCACTCCAATTCAGCGGATAAAGGATATTTTTAATCCGAATATCGTCAAAATTGTATTAGATGCAAAACAACATGCTTTGTATTTTAGCCGTGCACCTATTGCATGGGATAGAGATAATTTTAGCTGGCAAGAACAAGAAGGTCTGAGTCAAAGCCCATGCTATCGCCACCTTGGTATGTATGCTTATCGTGTTAAAGCATTAAAGCAAATCCCTTTGCTCCCACCTTCTCCTTTAGAAGCATTAGAATCTTTAGAGCAATTACGTCCTCTCTATCATGGCATGAAGATTCAAGTCGCTATTGTGGATGAAGCACCACAGCATGGCGTTGATACTGAAGAAGATTTAATGCGTGTTAATGCTCACTTTGCCAAGATGAAGCATTAAGAATAGCCATTGGGGTTATTCTTTTGCCAGTACCATGTATCATCACACATCGCTTGCAAGTCCTTCTCTGCTTTCCAACCCAGTAATGAAGCGGCTAATTCAGAATTAGCGTAACACTCAGCAATATCCCCCGCACGACGTGCAACAATTTCATAGGCAACTTTCTTACCACTAGCCTGTTCAAATGCTTTCACCATATCCAATACAGAATAGCCCTGCCCTGTACCTAAATTAACAGTAAAGAGATTATCAACGGCTTCTGACTCAAAGGCATTTAAGGCTTTAACATGACCTTTTGCTAGATCAACCACATGAATATAATCACGTACACCTGTACCATCGACTGTTGGATAGTCCCCGCCAAATACTGATAGTTGTGGATACTGACCCACAGCAACACGGGCAATATAAGGCATCAAATTATTGGGTATATCACTAGGATCTTCACCAATACGACCACTTTTATGCGCACCTACTGGGTTAAAGTAGCGTAATAAAGCAATATTCCATTGATCATCTGCACGATAAACATCTGCTAATATTTCCTCTATAAATAATTTAGAACGACCATAAGCATTGGTTGCACTGAGTGGGAAATTCTCACTAATCGGTACTGATGCAGGGTCACCATAAACGGTTGCTGAAGAACTAAAGACAATACGTTTAATATTATGTTGCTTCATTTGAGCAAAGAGTTGAATACTGCCAGCAATATTATTTTCATAATAGATTAGTGGCTTTTCTACTGACTCACCCACTGCTTTTAAACCTGCAAAGTGAATGACAGCATAAATAGAATGTTCAGTAAAAATCTTCTCTAGTAAAGCATCATCACGAATATCACCCTGATAAAAAATAGGACGAGTCCCTGTAATTTCTTCTACTCGATCAATCGCTACTTCTGAACTATTACACAGGTTATCAATAATAATCGGCTGGTATTCACCCGATTCTATTAGCTCCACACAGGTGTGTGATCCGATGTAACCTGCTCCACCAGTAACGAGTATTTTTTTCATAATGAATTTCTATTGTTATTATTGTTGGTAAGGAATGAGAATAAAGCTCATATAGATTATGTACTCCCCATGTGAATATAGAGAGTACAGTGATATTACTTATTATCTTTGCTTGATGATTTAGACTTACTATCAGACTTAGATTTTGACTTTGAGTCTGTTTTAGATTTAGTCTTTGACTTCGCATCTGATTTTGACTTACTACTACCTGACTTACTTTTAGTATCAGACTTTGATTTACTATCCGATTTAGTTTTAGCATCAGATTTTGATTTACCACTATCCGATTTAGTTTTAGTATCAGATTTTGATTTACCACTATCCGATTTAGTTTTAGTATCAGATTTTGATTTACTACTATCCGACTTATCATCTTTACTCTTACTAGAGCGAGAAGAAACACTTGATTTTCCTTTACTAGAGCCATTTTTACTAGCACTAGATGATTGTGCAGATTTAGCAGGAGCAGAGGTTTCACCTTTGCTTAATGACACATTATTTTTCAAACCCGCATAAATAGCATCACCCACACCAGGAACTTTCAATAAGTCCTTAGTATTTTTGAATTTACCATTTTTTTTACGATAGTCAATAATATCCTTAGCACGTTTTGCACCGATTCCTACAAGATAGTAAGACAATGTAGCAGCATCTGCTTTATTGAGATTAACGGTAACATTTTTAAATTGCTTGGCTTTATTCGTTCCTGTCAAACCTGACTTAACGGACTTTTTAGAGCTTCTCTTACTACTCTCTTCTTTTTTACTTTTGCTCTTAGATTTGCTGTCACTTTTGCTCTGAGAGCTTTTCTTATCGGTACTAGATTGACTAGACTTAGCACTTGATGAATCACTTTCATCATTCTTTGCCATAACAGGAGCTACTGCCACTGTTAAAGAAAGCATTAGGGTTAATGCCAAAATCATTTTATTCATATTATTACTCCAAAAATAGACTGAAAGTATCTGAGTCACTTTTTACGATACTACGTTAAAACAAACTCAAAACACCACTAATTTTTATTAGAAAACGAGCAATAGCTATATTGCCCATAAAACACTCAGTTATTAGTTATCAAGCATTTGAGGAAGTTCAAATATAGGTAATAAAATAGCTAAAACAATCAGTAACACCATAATGCCCATCACTACAATCAGTATTGGCTCAAATAGTGCGAGCAATCGAGCTAAAGTACTATCCGTTTCGCGCTCTTGTTGCTGAGCAACACGCTCTAACATTTCACCTAATTTACCACTATTTTCACCACTAGCGATCATATAAACTGCCATCGGTGGAAAATAACCGGATTGTTCCAATGCCTTCGCTATCGCCCCCCCTTCGCGGACTTTAACCGTTGCTTCTTCAACTGCCTGCTTCATTGGAGCATTTTGAATAACCTGCGCGGAGATTGTTAGAGCATCTAAAATAGGCACTCCACTAGAGAATAAAATACTTAAGGTACGAGCGAAACTAGAGGTATTATTGCCTCGAATCAAACCTTTAATTAAGGGGACTCTCAATAAAAAACGATCATATTTATAACGCCATTCAGGGTAAGTGAGTAATTTTTTGTTAATCATCAAAGAAACCACAATAATGACTAAAATATAGAGACCATAATTAGTGACTAAATCACTAATATTTAAAACAATTTTTGTTAATGCAGGTAATTCCTGATCCATATCCTTAAAGACATTCACCACTTTAGGTACAACATAAGCCAGCAAACCCGATACAATAGCAATAGCTATCACAATCAATGCAATAGGGTAATACATTGCGGTTGCTGCTTTTTGTTGCATTTCATAACGGCTTTCAGTGTAGTCCGCTAAACGCGATAAAATGGCATCAAGATGCCCTGATTTTTCACCTGCTTCAATAGTAGCTAAAAATAAGGGTGGGAAGGAATTGGGAAAGGTACGGAATGAATCAGCAAGAGAGTGCCCTTCCATCACCTTGGAGCGCACAGCAGAAATAACCCGATTAACTCCCTTGTTATCTGTTTGTTGCGCAGTCATTTGCAAGGCTTCTTCTAGTGGAGAACCTGCTTCTAATAGTGTTGCTAACTGCCTTGTTACCACTGCTAGCTCAGCAGGCTTAATCCGTCCACCACGAAGGCTGGTGGTCTGCTCACCTTGGACAGTAGCAACATCTAAGACTATTTGCCCTTTATCACGCAGAATCTGACGTACTTGTCGTGCTGTATCTGCTTCGAGTATTCCTGTTATCTCTTTACCATTAGTATCAAGAGAGGTGTATTCAAAAGCCGCCATTTATAAATCCATTACTACTCAGGTTGAAATAATCGGTGAATTACATTAAATCTTCTCTTGTAACACGCAATACTTCTTCTAATGTTGTACGCCCTTCCAAAACAAGACGCATACCATCCTGACGGATACTAGTAGACTGTGTACGAGCATATTTTTCTAGTCGTTGCTCACCTTGCCCCTCATGAATGAGACCACGAAGCTGATCATCGATACTAACGACTTCATAGATGCCTGTTCTACCAGTATACCCTGTTTGCTGACAGTGCTCACAACCCATTGCACGATGTAGAGTTGCTTGACCTGCTTCTTTAGGAAGCCTGAGTAGCTTCAACTCAGCTTCATCTGCAATATAAGGCGTTCGACATTCACTACATAATAACCGTACTAAGCGCTGAGCGATCACTCCAATCAAACTAGAGGATAGCAAATAAGATTCGACACCCATATCACGTAAACGAGTGACCACTCCTACCGCAGTATTAGTATGTAAAGTGGACAGTACTAAATGTCCTGTCAAACTGGCTTGAACAGCAATTTCTGCCGTTTCCAAATCACGAATTTCACCAATCATAACAACATCAGGATCTTGTCGTAAAATAGCACGTAAGCCACGAGAAAAGGTCATATCTACTTTATTATTAACCTGTGTTTGACCAATACCATCAATATCATATTCTACAGGATCTTCAATAGTAAGGATATTACGGCTCGTTTGATTTAAGTCAGTCAAAGCGGCATAGAGGCTCGTTGTTTTACCAGAACCTGTCGGTCCCGTAACCAAAATAATACCATGAGGCTTAGCAATCAACTGTTGTAAATCTTGCTGTGCATCAGCAGCCATACCCAAGTGCGATAAATCCAAACGCCCTGCTTGCTTATCCAAAATACGCATAACCACACGCTCGGTATTACCTGATGGCAAGGTTGATACCCGCACATCCACGGAACGACCCGCAACCCGTAAAGAAATACGCCCATCTTGAGGAATACGCTTTTCAGCAATATCCATTTTTGACATAACCTTGACACGAGAAATAATCAAGGGCGCTAAAGACTTAGGGGGCTGTAAAACTTCACGTAAAACACCATCAACACGAAAGCGCACTGTCATACGGCTTTCATAGGTCTCGATGTGTATATCAGAGGCGTTTTCTTTAATGGCTTGGCTCAAAAGTACATTGATCAAGCGAATGATTGGTGCATCATCATCCGCTTCTAATAAATCTTTTGGTTCTGGCAAGGCTTCTGCAAGACTACTGAACTCTAGGCTTTCACCAAGATCATCCATCAATGCTTTCGTACCATTTTCTGCATTGTGATAATGCTGTGCTAACCGTGTCGTAAAATCTTCTTCAGCCATGACCTCAAAACTGACGGGTTGATTTATAAAGCGCTGTACTTCATTCACAATAGCTGGTTTTAAGCTTGCACTATAAAAAACCTTAACAGGCACTTGTTGTAAGTCATCAACCACAACACTATGACGCTTAGCAAAACTATAAGGCAGGTCATACAAGGGCTCAGGATTAACGGTATAATCAATAAATTTACTCATAAGACATTAATAATCATCAATAAATGGAATTGCATCATATTCTTTATCTACCCCTTGTTGCGAGCTAGGTGCACGGTATGGCTGTTGTGGCTTTGGAGCAGGCGCTCTATGTTGATTCTGGTGCTGATGCTGTCGTTGCTGAGCAGCTCGTTGACGTGCTAAATGTTGTTGCTGTCGTTGGCGCTGTTCTCGTTGTTGCTGCTGTTGCTGTTGACGCTCTCTGGCAAGCTCCGCAGATGTCGGCTTTTTAGTAATCATTCTATCCATATTAGGGAATCGATCTGCACGGTGTTCTAACGCTCCTCGACGTAAAATCTTACTGGACTCTTGTCTACGCTGAATTTTGGAGTATTTCATCCTACTATACTTACTAGCGGTTAGATTATCACGTAAAATAATGGGGTGAATAAAGATCATTAAGTTCTGATGATCTTTAGTTGTCGTATCATGCCGAAATAAACGCCCCAGAAAAGGAATATTACTTAAGACCGGTACTTTCTCTTGGCTATCACGGAAGGTGTTTTCAAATAAACCACCCAAAACCAACACATCATTATCTTCCACCATCACATTGGTATTGACTGAACGTTTATTAGTAATTAAATCTGCCGCACCTGCATTACTTGCCGCTAAAGAAGAGATTTCTTGTTCAATTGCTAGTCTAACCGTCGTCCCTTCATTAATCTGTGGGGTTACTCGTAAAGTTAAACCCACATCTTGACGCTGAATTGTCTGGAAAGGATTTGAAGGTGTGCTTCCACCACTACCTGTACCACTAAAAGAACCCGTAATTAGCGGTATATTTTGACCCACAACAATCTCTGCTTTTTCATTATCCATTGTGACCAAGGTCGGTGTTGACAAAATATTAGTCGCACCATCTGAAGATAAAGCATCCAGTAATGCAACAAATTGAGTACCACCAAAGGTTGCACCAACACCCAGCAAAGCCCCTGTACCTAGGCTGGCTCCTTTTGAAGAAATAATACTTCCCAAGTTATTACCACCCGCACCAGCAAAACTCGAAACACCAATAGGACCTGCTTTTCCATTTAAACCATTAAAACCAAACTGCATTCCCAGTGTTGCTGATAATGTTGTTCCCACCTCCGCAATAATAGTCTCAATCATCACTTGTGCACGACGCACATCTAGTTTCTGTATCACGGTATAGAGATTTTTATAAACGGCGGGTTCTGCAGTAATAATTAATGAATTAGTTGACTCATCTGCTTGTATATCAACACTACTTGTTCCTGAACTCTCTCCTGCACTTTTAGCCTTACCATTTTTATTAGCAATCACAGAAGTTTTAGAAAGCCCTTGTAAAACAGTAACTAATTCAGTCGCTTTGGCATAGCGTAGGTAAACTACTTTAGTACGCCCTTCCTGTTTCTTTGGAATATCCAACCTTCGAACAATGGCACGAATACGTTGGCGTGTTGCTGTATCACCAGAAACTAATAAGCTGTTAGTACGACGATCTGCTGAAATCTTATCCCCTCGACCTACAAATTTTCCAACAGCACCTTTTGATGATCTATTTAAATCTTGAATTGTTTTAACAAGGCTTTCTGCATCAGCAAACTTCAGAGGAATGACTTCAATATGCTTCTCATTAGAACGATCCATCCGTTGTATCAAGCGATTAACCCGTTCAAGATCAGAAACTCTACCAGAAAGTAATACAGAGTTACTTTCCA
>JAGLEV010000047.1 GCA_023144895.1 Thiotrichaceae bacterium | reverse complement strand
TCTTTGTCTTTTTTTTAGAAGAATGGCGTACCATCAAACTCCACCGCTAAAATCTAACGGGAACTGCTGTATTTTAAGTAACTATCTCAGCTACATTGCTATAATAAGAAGCCTACTAATAGCATAAAATATATAGAAAATCTATATGATGATTATGAAATATAATTTTTATAGATTTTAACATTAGATTCTATGATCAAGCACAGGAAATGTTTGTCGTGTCATTTTCTGTTTTTCTGAATCTATTTCTGCGAGAATTACCCCCGCCCCTTTATCTAACGACTCTAGCACATTACCCCAATAATCCACTAGCATTGCATGACCATATGTTGTTCTGCCACTGACATGGTAGCCACCTTGAGCTGGAGCAATGACATAACATAGATTTTCAATCGCTCGGGCACGGATCAAGACCTCCCAATGTGCTCTCCCCGTTGTTTCTGTAAATGCGGAAGGAATAGTGAATATTTCTGCACCTTGATCCACCATCTCTCTAAAGAACTCTGGAAAGCGTAAATCATAACAAACAGCCATACCTAACTTGCCAAAAGGTGTATCAACAACAACAACTTGCTTACCCACAGCAACTGTATCACTTTCAGTATACGTTTCTTTTGACTCACAAATTTTTACATCAAAGAGATGCATTTTATTATAACGTACAAGTTGCTCACCTTTATCATTAAATAAAATAGAGGTAGCATAAGCTTTCTTTTCATTATCTGAGCGAATAGGAATAGTACCTGCAACAATCCAAACTTTATTTTTCTTTGCACATTGACTAATAAACGACTGAATATCACCCTCACCTGCGACCTCAGCAATAGCAACCGTTGCAGCTTCACTATCCCCCATAATTGCAAAACTTTCTGGTAATACAACAAGTTCTGCACCCTGTGATGCCGCCTCAGCAATCAAACGTGCTACTTCCATCAAATTTGCTTGTACTTGTGGGCCTGATGCCATTTGTACCGCTGCAACTACTGCCATTTTATTTCTCCCTTATACTGACTTATTTTTTCTAGCTCAGTACAATATCGTACTGATCCTGCATGTATAATGTTTCCACCTGAAAGCGTATGTTTCTATCGACGAAGCGTTGTAATTGAGCAAGATTATCAGATTCCTCATCAAGCAGTAAATCAATCACATCTTGCGATGCTAATACTAATAATTCTTTTGCATCAAACTGTCGAATTTCACGTAATATCTCTCTAAATATTTCATAACAAATACTTTGTGGTGTTTTTAGAAAGCCCTTTCCTGAGCATACAGAACAGGATTCACACAGTACATGCTCTAAGCTTTCACGCGTTCGTTTGCGAGTCATTTCAACCAAGCCTAACTGTGATACAGGACTAACATAGGTTTTAGCACAATCATTCGCCAATACCTTTTCTAACACTGCTAATACTTGCTGTCGATGTTCAATATCAGACATATCGATAAAATCAATAATAATAATACCACCCAAGTTACGTAAGCGTAGCTGACGTGCAATGGCATAAGCGGCTTCTAAGTTGGTTTTAAATATTGTTTCTTCTAAATTACGATGACCAACAAAACGCCCTGTATTAACATCAATCGTTGTCATTGACTCTGTTTGATCAATAATTAAATAGCCCCCTGACTTGAGCTGAACTTGTCGCTCCAAAGCTTTTTCTATTTCATCCTCAACACCATAGATATCGAAGATAGGTCGCTCACCAGGGTAATGCTCAATCAAATCAATAAAGTCAGGAGTGTAGTCTTGACAAAATTGTTTCACTTTAACGACGGTTTCACGAGAATCTATTCTTACACGCTCAATAGACTCAGCGACCATATCGCGCAATACACGTTTCACTAAAGGTAAATCAGCACAAACCACTTGAGGTTTTTTTATTGTTGGCAAGACTTCATTAATACGAGCCCATTGCCTACTTAAAAAAGCCATATCTGCTTGCAATACGGCTTCCGTTGCTCCCTCTGCGGCAGTGCGAATAATATACCCAACACGGGTATGACTTGACTTAGTTCGAATCAATTCTACTTGCGATTTTAACCTTTCTCGTTCTTCATGGCTTTCTATTTTACTTGAAATACCAATCGTTGATTCTTCTGGAACGAGCACTAGTGAGCGTGATGGTATTGTGACAAAGGTGGTTAAACGTGCACCTTTTGTACCTAAAGGATCTTTGATGACTTGTACCAAAATATCCATACCTTCATAAAGCATATCAGCGATATTTTTACCACGGTGGTCATTGTTATCACCGTGTATAATCGCTTGATAATTACGAACAACATCAGAGGCATGTAAAAAAGCGGCTTTCTTCAAACCAATATCAACAAATGCAGCTTCCATTCCAGGAAGTACACGACAAACCCGACCTTTATAAATATTACCCACAACACCTTTATGTGAACTGCGCTCAATATGCACCTCTTGCAAGATACCGTTATACAACAAACCGACTCGCGACTCTTGTGGTGTCACATTTATTAATAGTTCAGCATTCATTTAACGTAATTTATCCACGATAATAACTGTTGGGTTTCATAGAGAGGCAAGCCCATAACAGCAGAGTAAGAACCTTTAATATGTTTAATAAAAACAGCTCCATAACCCTGTATAGCATAAGCTCCAGCCTTACCCTCTGGCTCTCCGCTTTCCCAGTAAGCTTTAATTTCTTGATCACTGAGTTTTTTAAAGGTCACTTCATTACGACTCAGGCGATGTTCCACTCCACCTTGATGATAAAGTGTAATAGCTGTCAATATCGTATGACTACGCCCTGAAAGTTGACTTAACATGTGATGTGCATGTTGGTAATCATGAGGCTTTACCAACAAATAAGTATCAATAATACCTAATGTATCAGCACCTAAAACAGGCTGTTGTTTATTGGAAGCTTGCCATGCTGTTGCTGCCTTTTCTTGAGCTAAACGTTGCACCAAATGTTCGGCAGACTCATCCAGCTCACTAGACTCATCAATATCCACAGGTTTAACCTTATACGAAACACCGATCTGATCCAGTAATTCCTGACGACGAGGGGAGGCTGAAGCTAAAATAATAGTCATAACGAACCGACACGATGGTAAGGATGATTTTGGGTAAGACTCCATGCACGATAGAGTTGCTCAGAAAGCACAACTCGAACTAATGGGTGAGGGAAAGTGAGTGCTGATAAAGACCATAATTGATCTGCCCGTTGTCGACAACTCGCCGACATACCTTCAGGGCCACCAACTAACAATGTCACATTACGTCCAGACATCATCCAGTTTTCCATTTGCTCAGCAAGTTGCTCCGTTGACCATGACTTACCTAAGACATCAAGAGCAATAACATAATCACCTTTAGGGATTGCCCTGATAAGCTTGTCAGATTCAATTTCACAAAGTTTATTGATCGAAGCTTTTTTGCCCCGCTTTTCTGCAACAATAGCCTTTAACTCAAGTACAACAGAACCTGTTAAGCGAGAAGCATACTCTGTATAAGCCTGTGTCACCCATGCGGGCATCTTGGTACCAATCGCTAATAGGGTTATCTTCATGCCTATTATTCAGTCTCAATTTCTACTTCAACAGCCCATAGTTTTTCTAGATTATAAAAATCACGAGTTTGTTGTAGCATGACATGGACGACTACATCATCAAGGTCAACAAGCACCCACTCACCATTTTGCTCACCTTCCACACCGAGTGGCTGATGATTTTGCTTTTTTGCTTCCAAAGAAACCCTGCCAGCAATGGCTTTGACATGGACTGTTGATATTCCTGTAGCAATAATCATAACCTCAGTCACTGAGGATTTTTCACTGACATCCAGCACGCGAATATCCTGTGCTTTCATATCATCAAGTTTATCAAGTGCGAATTGTGTTAATTGTTTTGTATTCATCACAGAATTGTAACGTTAAGAGCGCTTGCGTGGTAGGTAAATTTGTTGTTGACTGATTTCTTCGGCAACTGAATCAGGAACGAGGTAGCGAATAGACTGCTGATTCGCTACCTTTTTGCGAATCAGTGTTGATGATATTGGGATAGGAGTGGCAGCTAATAGGTAAAGATAACCACTCTCTTTTGCCAATACATCTTGTGGTGTTTTTTGCCAAAGAGGTTGACTCCAGTTTGGTTTTTTTAACAGGCTATGAGGGCGATCACAAACGACTATATGACATAGTGTTAGTATTTCTTGCCAATTTTTCCAGTATTCAAACTGATTAAAAGCATCCACCCCCATAATAAAGACGATGGACTGATCTACTTTTTCTTGCCGTAAAGCTCTGAGTGTATCAATGGTATAGCTTTTACCATCACGTAGCATTTCACAATGATTAAAGTGAAAATGAGGGTTGTCTTTAATTGCCAATTGAACCCAGTCTGCACGTTGCTCTGAACTGGCTCTAGGTGATAATTTAAGAGCAGGTTGTTTAGCAGGAATAAAATGCACTTCATCTAGACCAAAAAGCTCCGCAGTTTCTTCTGCAATACGTAAATGACCATAATGAATGGGATCAAAAGTCCCACCCATAATGCCAATCATTGACGAGTATGCCCTTCTCCTAACACAATATATTTTTGTGAAGTTAAGCCTTCCAGACCCACGGGTCCACGGGCATGGAGCTTATCAGTACTAATACCAATCTCTGCCCCTAAACCATATTCAAAGCCATCAGCAAATCGAGTCGATGTATTTGCCATCACCGAGCTAGAGTCGACTTGACGGAAAAACTGGCGTATCTTGCTATAGTCCTGTGACATAATAGTATCAGTGTGATGCGAGCCATAGTGATTAATATGAGTAATCGCCATCGCCATATCATCGACAACTTTTATGGATAAAATAGGCGCAAGATACTCCTCACCCCAATCGGCTTCCGTTGCTGCAATACAGTGAGGCAAGATCTTTTGTGTACGCTCACAACCTCGTAACTCCACTTGCTCTTGCTGAAAAGATGCAGCAACCTGTGGTAGAAATTCCGTGGCAACAGAGGCAGCAACTAACAAGGTTTCCATCGCATTACAAACACCATAACGATGAGTTTTTGCATTTACTGCGACTTTAACGGCTTTCTCAAGATCCGCTTGGTCATCAATATAAACATGACAAATACCATCAAGATGTTTGATTACGGGTACTTCTGATTCTTCAGTCACATGCTTTATCAAACCTTTACCACCACGAGGAATAATCACATCAACATAGTTTTTACTGTGTAACAAAGCTTTGACTGCGGCTCGATCCGTTGTTTCAATGACTTGAATACAGTCTCTAGATAATCCTGCTGATTCTAACCCTTGCTGAATGCAATGAGCCACTGCAGTATTAGAATGAATTGCCTCAGAGCCACCACGGAGTATTGCAGCATTGCCTGATTTCAAACAAAGAGCCGCCGCATCCGCTGTCACATTAGGGCGAGATTCATAAATAATACCAATGACTCCCAAAGGAACACGCATTCTCCCCACTTGAATACCACTAGGGCGATTATCAAGGTCGGTAATACTACCAATAGGGTCTGCCAAACTAGCCACTTGATTTAAACCCTCAGCCATTAACTCGATACCTTGCTGATTTAAAGTAAGGCGATCTAGCATTGCATCATCCAAGCCTTTCTCTCGACCTGCCTGTAAATCCTTTTTATTAGCGGCAATAATCATTGCTGCTTCTGCTAACAAGCTATCCGCAATCGCAATTAAAGCCCTATTTTTTTGTGCTGTTTCTGTACTTGCTAGTAATTGTGCCGCTTGTTTTGCACGTTGACCAACATTTTCTATATAATTTATTATATCCATTTTCTCACCTAATCAATCGGGGTCGTCAATAATCTCTGACCACTTAATAAGATAGCAGCGTCCAATATTGCATCCCATAAACGCGACTCATCGCAAACTCGGGTATCAGCATGCCCCTTTAGCATTTTCTCTAACATAAAACTATTTTTTAAAATAGTCGTCCATGATGCTACTCGCAACCGACGCAAAGCAACAGGGTATAGTTTTTGTTTTGGTCGCGGAATAAACCCAGCCTGTTTAAAAGCTTCAACCTCACTACCCCCCTTTTGCAAACAACGATCCATATTATGTAGCTGTCGAGTCAAGTTAGCTAGCGCCCAAAGTATCAAAGTCAGGGGGCTACCTTCTTGTCGTAGTATTTGTAAAATATGATGAAGACGTTGTATATCACCTATTAAGATAGCATCAGCAAAATCAAAAGCGGAATAACGTGCACTATCTGCCACTGATGCCATCACTTGTTCAACACTGATTATCGACTCACCATAGAGTAATAATAATTTTTTGATCTCTTGATCCGCAGCCAGTAAGTTTCCTTCATTGCGCTCTGTTAGTAAACGTACAGCATCTTGACTGGGTTGCAAATGACAATCCCTCATCCGCTTCGCCACCCATGCTAGGGTTTCTGATGCGGATAAATCCCAAATTTGTACAACGACACCCTGTTGATCAAGTTGTTTATACCACAGACTTTTTTTAGCACGAGCATCCAACTTTGACATTTGTAGTAATAAAATAATATCGTCAGGGGCGCGAGCCAGAAACTCTTTAAGCACCTTCCCTCCTTTAACCCCAGGTTGGCAATTTGTCATTCGACAGTCAATCATCTTTTTCTGACTAAATAGTGACAAGGAGACGCTGGCTTCCAATAAAAAATTCCAGTGATTTGGTGTCGCTTCTATTGTTATGATTTCACGCTCATCAAAACCTCTTAATCGAGCATAATTCCTCACTTGATCCGTCGCTTCCATCATCTGTAAGGGTTCATCACCACTAATACAGAAAATACGACACTCAGATATGGTAAGCTGCTGTTCTAACTGTGCTAATCGTATATTCATTCGTCACACTATATTATTTTACCCTCATTTTTGATTATAAATCTCGCTAAAGAAGGTAAGGCTTATAAAGAATAAGCATAAGAGTATGCTTAGACAGTCATTTTATCTGATTAGCAACAGAAAAAATAAAAAATAAAATATCTTTACTTATCAAAATGATATATATTCGCTGCAGAGAAAAATCTGATTTTCAGAGAATATTCTTTAAATTATTTAACGTAAAGTTTAGAAATAGTTGCTAAAACACAACAACGTTAATATACTAATGCAAATGTTGAAATTAATAATACATGAACCTAACTCATTAACAACTAATCACTGTAGGTGAACCAATAGTCAGTATTATGATGTATTCAGGGTGTCTTGGTCATTAATATTTGCAATATTACCAATAGAAATATTTAATTTAAGTTCAATTTAAGTTCGATTGGTAGATGCAGTTTTAACAGTCACAAAGACTCCTCAGATGGCTTACTCAATGAAAATTGAATAAACCACTTGACTCCTGTTTTTGTCTGTTATTTAGTTCTGCATATGCATAATCTGCGATTTCAGCATCGTTTTTACATTTAAATTTTACTCGTTCAAAATCGTTTTATAGAGAAAGAGGTTAATATGAACAATATCAATAAAGCCGCAATTACTGCGACTACACTTGCGCT
The DNA here is from genome assembly GCA_023144895.1 of Thiotrichaceae bacterium. Taxonomy (GTDB): domain Bacteria; phylum Pseudomonadota; class Gammaproteobacteria; order Thiotrichales; family Thiotrichaceae; genus HyVt-477. Next base: position 527 of record JAGLEV010000047.1, on the reverse strand, counting down.
ACTACTTACAGGTTGTAGTCAGCAGCAAGTCGCTGGGTCTTCACAAACAGCAGGATCTTCACAACAAGTTGCAGGGTCTTCACAGCAACAAGCGGGCTCTTCACAGCAAGTTGCGGGCTCTTCACAGCAACAAGCAAGCTCTCAGCAACAAGCAGGTTCTCAGCAACAACAAGCAGAACCAAATCCAACTCCTGTTGATCCACCTACTGTAGTAGTGACTCCGCCAACTCCACCTAAAGGTGGTCATGTACACCCAGCCATTGCTAATTGTACTAAGTCAGTAAGACACAACCACAGAAGTGGTAATACTCAACATTCACACAAATATAGCTGTAGAGGACAACGTGTAACACCACCTCGTCGTGCAGGTGGACATACTCACCCAGCCATTGCTAATTGTACTAAGTCAGTAAGACATAACCACAAGAGTGGCAAGCGTCCTCATAACCATAAGTACAGTTGCCAGAAAGCTAGACCTAAGGCAAACCAGTGTCGCCCTTGTCGTCCAGCAGCTCGACCTGCATACC
>JAGLEV010000046.1 GCA_023144895.1 Thiotrichaceae bacterium | reverse complement strand
CATACCGTGCGCCAGCTCGACCTGCTCGTCGCGCAGCAGGGCATACTCACCCAGCCATTGCTAATTGTACTAAGTCAGTAAGACATAACCACAAGAACAATGGTCCTCATAACCATAAATACAGTTGTCGTGGACAACGTCGTGCAGCACCTCGTCATACTGCACCTCGTCGTGCAACGTCGCCTCGTCGCTACAGTGGACATACTCATCCAGCCATTGCTAATTGTACTAAGTCAGTAAGACATAACCACAAGAGCAAAGGTTCTCATAACCATAAGTACAGTTGTCGTGGACAACGTCGTGCAGCTCCTCGTCATACAGCACCACGTCGCGCAACAACAGGAAACCGTTGGACTCATGCACATCCAGCGATTCCACGTTGTACTAAATCAATTCGCCACACACACAAGTATGGCAATAGAAACCATAGCCATGCTTATGGATGTCGTGGTGGAGCAAAACGTCCAGCTCCTCGTCGCACAGCACCAGCACAGAACACTAATCGTGTAGATATCCCTGCACTACAGCGTAAACTGAAAGCAAAAGGTTATTACAAAGGCCCTATCAATGGCGTAGTAAACCCAGCAACACGTTCTGCTTTACATCGTTACCAGCAAAATCGTTAATATTAATTTATCTTAATTTATTAAATGATAAGTTGAGTTAAACATTTAACAAAAGAAGGGGTCAGCTTAGTCTGACCCTTTTTTATGCCTACCATAAATAGCCTCACACCACAGGTGGTACTTATAAGTAATTACCTGTACTATCCCTAATACGTCTATCAACATAGACTTGCAATCATCATGCACTCCATTTGATAGTGCTGGTAGTCAATTGAGATTCTGTTATGCCAAAGTTATTATTACTTAATGGTCCGAATTTAAACTTGTTAGGAACACGAGAGCCTGAAAAATATGGCAATAAAACCTTAGCCTCTATTGAAAAAGAGCTAATGGTCTATGCTAACCAGCATCATAGTGAACTAAAATGCTTCCAAAGTAATGCTGAACACGAACTCATTGAACAAATACACCATTGCCAAAACCAGCAAATTGACTTTATAATTTTTAACCCTGCAGCTTTTACTCATACAAGTATTGCTCTTAGGGATGCATTATTAGCCGTTAATATTCCTTTTATTGAGATTCACTTATCCAATACACACCAGCGAGAGAAGTTTCGTCAACATTCGTACTTTTCAGATATCGCAGAGGGTGTCATTATTGGTCTGGGATCAACAGGCTACCGTCTTGCCTTACAGGCAGCTATAGACAAATTAAACAGAGAATAAACACTCTATTTTTCAAATGATTAAATTAGACTAGGTATTAAAATGGATGTAAGAAAAATTAAGAAAATAATTGATCTTATCGAGAATAGTGAAGTAGCAGAAATCGAAATCACTGAAGGTGAGGATAGCTTACGCATATCAAAAGCCTCTGCCATTGCTCCCGTTATCCAAGCGGCTGCACCACAACAAGCAATGGTAGCTCCTGCTACTCTAGCACCTATTGCAACTAGCCCTACAATAGAAGCAAGCACAGAAAGTAATAATACAGTTTCTGGGCATCAGATTACCTCCCCCATGGTAGGTACTTTTTACCGAGCTTCCTCCCCTGGAACTCCTGTTTTTGTTGAAATTGGTGATACTGTTTCAGTCGGTGATACTGTTTGTATCATTGAAGCAATGAAAATGCTAAACCAAATTGAGGCAGATAAAACAGGTACAGTCAAAGCCATACTGGTTGAAAATGAACAGCCTGTTGAGTTTGGGCAACCTTTGATTGTTATTGAATAATAAACACCTGACATGCAAAATACTGGAATTAACATATGATTAAAAAAGTTCTCATTGCAAATCGTGGTGAAATTGCACTACGTATTTTGCGCGCATGCCGAGAAATGGGGATTAAAACTGTTGCTATTCACTCTACAGTTGACCGAGACCTCAAACATGTACGTTTGGCAGACGAATCCGTTTGTATTGGTCCTCCCCCTTCTGTTGATAGCTATCTGAATATTCCAGCTATTATTAGTGCCGCTGAATTAACAAATGCAGATGCCATTCATCCTGGCTATGGATTCCTATCTGAGAATGCTGATTTTGCTGAGCGTGTCGTTTCTAGTGGCTTTATTTTTATTGGCCCTAAAGCAGAAACGATTCGCCTAATGGGTGATAAAATTTCAGCCAAAGAAGCCATGATAAAGTCACAGGTTCCTTGTGTACCTGGCTCTGATGGTGCAATTCCAGAAGATGAAGCTGAACTCAAACAAATGGCTAAAGATATTGGCTACCCTGTTATCGTCAAAGCAACCAGTGGTGGTGGTGGTCGTGGTATGCGAGTGATTGAACGTGAAGCTGATTTATTAGAATCCGTTAGCCTCACTAAAACAGAAGCCAAGGGAGCCTTTGGTAATGATGTTTTATATATGGAGAAGTTTCTTACCACGCCTCGCCATATTGAGTTTCAGGTTTTATCTGACAAACATGGTCATGCGGTGCATCTTTGCGAACGTGATTGCTCTATGCAGCGCCGTCACCAAAAAGTGGTTGAAGAGGCCCCTGCACCTGATCTTCCAAAATCTGAACGTGAAGCCTTAGGTAAAATCTTAGTTGAAGCTTGCCAAGCCATTGATTACCACGGTGCTGGAACGTTTGAATTTCTCTATGAAAAAGGTGAATTCTTCTTTATCGAAATGAACACTCGATTGCAAGTAGAACATACCGTCACTGAAATGATTACAGGCATTGATCTTGTTAAAGAGCAACTAAAAATAGCTGCTGGTGAAGTGCTTGATCTTCCTGAAAAGATAATCCCAAAGGGACATGCTATTGAGTGTCGAATTAATGCGGAAGATCCCGTATCATTTTTACCCTCACCAGGAAAAATAACACGCTACCACCCTCCTGGTGGCTTAGGCGTAAGAGTTGATTCACATATTTATTCTGATTATTCTGTACCACCTAACTACGACTCAATGATTGGTAAACTGATCACTTATGCTGAAGATCGTGAAACTGCCATTGTGCGTATGCAGGGTGCTTTAACTGAGATGATCATTGAAGGTATAAAAACTAATATTCCTCTCCAACTGAAAATATTAGAAGATAAAGGCTTTCAGAAAGGTGCTCCAAATATCCATTACCTAGAACATATCTTGAAAAAAGACTCATGAGCTGGAAACAGCTCTTCTGCACTTGCCACCGCGAACAAGAACCTATTGTTACCCAATTATTAGAGGCAGCAGGTGCGGTCTCTGTATGTTATCAAGATGCTGAAGATAACCCTATTCTTGAACCTGCTATTAATACGACTCCGCTTTGGGATAGTATTATTTTCACTGGACTGTTTGATAGCAATATTAATCTTCAATCCACTATTGAAATACTACAGAAGTTAAACCCACAAATTCAAGCAATCCGTACTGAAGATTTAGTTGAACAAGTATGGGAACGGGCATGGATGGATGATTATAAACCCATGCTTTTTGGCTCTAGCTTATGGATTTATCCTAGCCATATTAGCCCTCCTGATGATAAAAACACCTATATTATTCTTGATCCAGGTCTTGCTTTTGGTACAGGAACCCATCCAACAACCGCACTTTGTCTAGAGTGGTTAGACCAAAATCCACCTTTAGGAAAAACAGTATTAGATTATGGTTGTGGCTCAGGAATACTAGCCGTTGCGGCTCTCAAGTTAGGCGCAATAAAAGCCATCGCTACCGATATTGACCCACAAGCAATAACAGCGACTAAGAGCAATGCTAAGCTCAATGCGATTGATTTAGCACTTATTCCCTTATACTTGCCAGCAGAGCTACCTAAAGAGCCTGTAGAAGTACTATTAGCCAATATATTATCTGGACCACTGGTTGAGCTGGCTGAAAGCTTCTCTATGAGGCTAAAAAAGGGCGGGCAGTTGGTTTTATCTGGTATACTTGTTGCTCAAGAAAGTGCAATTATTACCGCCTATGCACCCTTTTTTGACCCTATAGAAGTAAGCCATTTAGATGGCTGGTTAAGAATCAATGCAACACGCGCATAAGTTATCTCTATACACCTTAGAAAAGATGCGTATTTGACCTGAAGCAAAAACTGTAATAAAACTATAGGTATGTAATAATTTTAATATGGGGAATCTAGACTAAGGGGTATAATGCCTGACTTTTAGGTTAATTAAAAAAAATCACTATCCATTCTAGACTTAAATGGGCTCAAGAAAATAATCATGTATACTCAATGTCCTCACTGTGAAGCCGTCTTTCGTGTCAGCATCAAAGAGATAACTGCCGCCAATGGTAAACTACGTTGTGGTGAATGCTCTCATGTCTTTGATGGCATGGTATCGGTTAGTAGCACCTACTCACAACATGCTAAAGCACATAATAACCATAATGAATCAGGCGTTACTCCTGTTTACCCTCATACTCATGAGTCAGAGGATCAATCAAAAAGATTAATGTTATGGGCAGCCATTGGTTTGATTTTTTTCATGTTATTACAGGTAGCTTATAGCTCTCGTAGCTGGCTAGCTCACCAGCCACTAACATCAAGTATCACCCGCACAACTTGCTACCTCATCGGCTGTACCATCAAGCCTAAGCGTAATCCTAAGCAAATAAAGATAGCCAGTCGTAATGTTTATGCCCACCCCAATGAACCCAATTCATTAATCATCGCTGCAACCTTTAATAACAAAGCTGATTTTAGTCAGCCTCTCCCTTTGATTGAAGTAAACTTCTTAGATAAAACAGGCAAAGTGGTTGCTCTACGCCGCTTTGGTCCTGCACAATACCAACGTAAACAGTATCAAGTGGATAAATTATTGACTCCAGACGAGACGGTGACATTTAGAATCAAGATTGCAGACCCTGGTGATGATGCTGTCTCTTTTCAATTTAAATTTCTATAGATACCTCCTCCTTCATACGCCAGTCTACTATGACAGAGATATCAAGATAACCTCTTGATTCAATTGATGGCTTAACTTTTAGCAACACCGCTGTGTAAAATCATTTTGATATTATGTTAACCATTGGTCCTTATACCTTAAAAAGCAATATACTTCTGGCTCCAATGGCTGGAATTACAGACCCTCCATTTCGAACAATCTGTAGAGAATTTGGTGCAGGATTGACCACTTCGGAAATGCTTACCTCAGATATCGATTTATGGGACTCTCCCAAATCAAAAGCCAGATTACCTCAAGCCAATGAAGCTGAACCACGTTCAGTGCAAATTGCTGGAACTGACCCTCACGCAATGGCGCGTGCCGCTGAATTTTGTGTTGATAAGGGGGCGCAAATTATTGATATCAATATGGGCTGCCCTGTTAAAAAAGTTTGTAATGCTGCCGCAGGATCAGCATTAATGCAGGATAAAATAAAGGTTAGGGCTATTCTAAAAGCCTTAACAAGTAAATTAACAGTACCTGTGACACTAAAAATTCGCACTGGCTGGTCTCGAAAAAACCGCAATGCAATTGAAATTGCACAGATTGCTGAACAAGAAGGCATTACGGCTATCTCTATCCATGGTAGATCCCGAGAAGACGGCTTCAAAGGCTTTGCAGAATATGAGACAATACGTCAGCTCAAGCACTTGATACAAATCCCCATCATTGCTAATGGTGACATAACAACCATTGAAGATATTCGCTTTATCCTAAATTACACCGATGTTGATGGCATTATGATTGGCAGAGTTGCTCGTGGTCGACCTTGGATTTTCAAGGAGCTCAACCAAAGCCTAGAAAGTGGCTTAGCAATAGTTCCAACACCAAGAAAGCTACAGCATAGTACTATTTATCAGCATGTTTTATCACTTCATCAATTTTTCAGCACTCAAGGACTACAAATCGCTCGAAAACATATAGGATGGTATCTAGACAGTTTGGGAGTGTCAAAGCAGAACAAACTATTTATTTTTGGAGCAACAACTCCAGCACAACAACTAGAATATCTGCACGAGGTGCTTGATGCTAGTTAACCCCAAAGGGCTCATCGATTATTTAATCTTGAGATTTAAACATAATACAATAAGGTCATGTTATGAATAACGCAAAACCACTAACCGAAGAACAGTGTTCTACTTTAGAAAGTGCAGTACGAACAGTTACTCAACAGTACTTACAAGCACAAGAAGAAGATCCAAAGAACTTGTATCGCTTGATCATTGACGAGATAGAGAAGCCTTTACTAGAAAAAGTGATGGAGCATACTTATGGTAATCAATCACGTGCCGCTATCTGCATGGGTATTAATCGTGCTACATTACGCTCTCGCTTGAAACGTTATGGTTTAATATCTTAATTTATTAATAGTAATAATATGTCATCAAAACTCCCAAGTCAGCAACAACAAGTTATTCAGACTCATTCAGGTTTAATTAACCTTGTTGCTGATGCTACTCAGCGTAGTGAACTCAAAGGTAAGCTAGATGAAGTACTCAATGTGAGTGCGAATAATGGCTGGGTTAGCTTAGTGAAGGCAATACGCAAAATACTCGCTGGAGAACGTCAATTAGACCGACTTAGTGGGCTTGATGATGAAGATAGAATAATAATAACTGCCATCCTCAATGGTATCAATACACCACAATCTCTTCCGTCACAACAGGCGGCAGGAGATCCCAATGCAGCAGCACCAGGCATTGCTCAAATGGTTTATGCCGCTAGTAATGGAGATAGTAAGGCACTCACTGCACTCTCAATTATGGCTGAACAAATGAGCCAAGCGGGAGGAAGCATGCGCTTACTTGCAGGTATTATGAAGAAACTGATTGATGGTAATCGTGATATTGATGAATTAAGCCAAGGGATGGACCAACATGGTCAAAACCTTGTGATATCAATAGTCAATGAACTCAACATCATGAATAATATTGCTCTATAATAAAGATGAATAAATCAGGGTGATCACTCCTGCCCTGATCAATGACGCATTGTCTATTTTGTTAATATACCCCACTGTTTATTCAGGAAGTGAGTATTCATTTCATCGACTGAAATATGATTGATAAAGATATTTACTGTATTGTCTATTAAGGAATCTATCTCTAATAATAACAATATGGCACCCTCCTTATGTCTGAGCAACTCTTTGAACTCCAGCTTGATAACGTAGAACAAGACACAATCCTAGTGAATTAGCCAATAATTTAAGTTCGTTGCTGCAAATCGATGCTGATGACTTAGAACAACGGTTAGAAAAGGTTAAATCATCTCAGCAACCTCAAATCCTTATCTCTGAGCTTCCCCAAGAAAAAGCTGAACGTTTCCAACAAATATTTAATAAGCTAGGGCTAAAGACCTCATTGCAACAGGAATGGACTCTTGAACCCGTCATAAAAGAAGACTCTATTGAGAAATTCCAATGCCCTTCTTGTGATTTAGAACAGGAAAGCAATGGAGAAGAAATGCAGGTTTGCTCTAGTTGTGGAATTGTTAAAGAAAAGTACTTAGAGGCACAAAAACGCAAACAAGAACATAAAAAAGATCTGGAGCAGATAAAGGCGTTAGAACAAAACAAAAAAGTTAAAACACTACCAAATGGCATGAAGGCAAAAATAATGAATTTGAACTTGAACCAAAGAAAAAACTTAACAATGTCTTAGCGATAGCCATTGCTAGCATCTCTATTCTTATAGTGAGTACATACCTCTATTCAAATCAGCAAAGCCCTCCTTTAGATAATAGCGAAGGAATCACTGAAAAAAATAAAGAAGAGATTAATCAAGCGGATGGAAATACTAAAATAGCATCCCAAAGTATCAAACAGAATAAATTAATCGTACCTAAAATGAATAGTGCAAGACAAGCTCCCTTAACGGATGATCTATCAGAACTAGGCAATCCTTATAGCAAGTTTGCTGGTTCCATTCCTCCTATATCAATGCAAGAAGCACCTGAATATATTAGTACTATTCTTGGCAATAAGGCTCAACTCCCTGCTGAAGACAAAGCGGCTTTAGAGGTTATGTCAGATATGTATAGGGAGTCAGAGTCAGACCCCAAGGTTAACCTCAATTTTAATGAAATCAAAGCGGTAGCTAGTACCATTGATAATCAAGAAATTAAGCAGGCGGTTATAAAGAAAATAGCATGGAGTGAAGTGAAGACTGGAAAAAAATCTTTTGATGACTTTGGAATTCATCCTAATGCTCGCTCTGGTGAAGATGCAGATTTAGTCAAACTCACCAATAAACTGATTAGCCTTTACATTAAGAGTAATGAGTTTGAAAGAGCCTCTAAAGAAAGTGATCAAATTAAAGACGCTTATTTAAGATCCTTGGCACTCAATAGAATATTAAATCTCCAACTGAAGAACAATGCCAAGAAGACAAAAGCACAAGTATTACGAAATAAAATCGCCGTTATTAGTCAGGATGAATCACTTAGTGATCGACAAAAATCACTTATTATGGGTATTTTGAGCTGATCTGATTTGGCACTTGGAGATAAACCCTCTGCCAAGCTAAATTTTGAAGCAGCACATACCGCCGCCCATAAAATAGAGGAAGGCAAACAAAAGGTATTAACATTAATCCAATTAAGTGAAGATCAACGAGAAGAGCTTAACTTCCAATATGCACATATTTTTCTTGAAGAAGCCAATATATACATTGAAAAAGAAGCGATGACTCCTGCTGAAAAGGATAAGGCTTATACTTTATTAACTGAGAATTATGCTAAATTATTTGACTTGAAGCGTGCAAAATTGATGATGAATAAAGTCAGTAACCCAGAGAAGAAAGTATTATTGGATAAGTTAATTACTTTGATTGAACAACAGTCTGCTTTGACACATTCGATATGATTGAATTCTATTACCAGCCTATTAAGCCGACTTTAGCTTAATGCTATATTGTGCCAGATTAGGCAGGAACAACCTGCCTAATCTAAAATCAAACCACTACCCCACAAAAACACGTGCATTGCGGAACATCCGCAACCAAGCACCCTCACCTTCCCAGCTATCAGGTTTCCAAGAATATTGTACTGCTCTAAACAAGCGCTCAGGATGTGGCATCATAATGGTGAATCGACCATCTTCCGTAGTCAGCCCCGTAACACCATCCACTGAGCCATTAGGATTATAAGGATAACGTTCAGTCGCATTACCATAGTGGTCGACATAACGCAGGCTAACGAGATTACTTTGTATCGCTTTATCCTGATCAGCCTTTGACTTAAAAACGACTCGCCCTTCACCATGTGCTACAGCAATCGGCAACTGTGATCCTTCCATACCTTTCAACAAGATAGAAGGAGACTCACCAATCTCAACGGTTGATAAACGTGCCTCAAATTGTTCTGAGGTATTTTTATGGAATCGTGGCCAATGATCTGTATTAGGAATGATTTCAGTTAATTGTGAAAACATCTGACAGCCATTACAAACCCCTAAACCAAAGATATCATCCCTAGCAAAGAAAGCTGAAAATTCATCTTTTGCCTGTGTATTTTGTAAAATAGTTTTTGCCCAGCCTCCACCCGCACCCAACACATCACCATAAGAAAAACCACCACAAGCGACTAAACCTGAAAAGTCACTCAAGCTAACACGACCTTCAATAATATCAGTCATATGAACATCATGTGCTTGGAAGCCTGCTTTATCAAAAGCCGCCGCCATTTCAACCTGTCCATTCACACCCTGCTCTCGCAAAACCGCCATTTTTGGCTTTGCAATATTAATATAAGGTGCGGTAACATCCTCATCCAAAATAAAGGTTGGCTTCGCAATAATGCCATGATCTCCTTCATCAAATAACGCGCTAAACTCTTGTTCAGCACAATCAGCATTATCACGTAATGCCTGCATTCGATAAGAAGTCTCCATCCAAAAAGATTGCAACTTAGTTCGTTCAGCTTGATAAATATTCTCACCACCCCAACTAAAGGATATTTGATCATTATCTGTCAACTGACCAATGACATGACTATAGCGACCTAAGCCTGCTTCACGTAATAGTGATAAAACATCTTCTGTCTCTGAGTGATGTACCTGAATCACTGCACCCAATTCTTCACTAAAGAGTGCAGGACCTGGCTCATCACCAACATCATCTAAGTAAATTTTCACTCCTGTATGTGCTGCAAACGCCATTTCACACACTGTCGCCAACAAACCACCATCTGAACGATCATGATAAGCCAGCAATAATTCCTCTTTATTAAGCAATTGAATACTATCGAAGAAGTGCTTTAACAAAGGGAAGTCTTTAATATCGGGTGCTTGGTGCCCTACTTGCGAATAAACCTGTGAGAAGGCACTCGCAGCCATGCGGTTTTGACCTTTACCCAGATCAATCAGAATTAAGTCGGTATCACCTTGATCAGTACGCAATTCTGGCGTTAAGGTTTTACGTACATCGCTAACCACACCAAAGGCTGTAATAATTAAGGATAAAGGTGCTGTCATTGCTCGTGATTCATCACCAACATCCCATACACTCTTCATTGACAAAGAGTCTTTACCCACAGGAATTGCTAAACCTAAAGCAGGACACATTTCCTCACCGACTGTTTTTACTGTCTCATACAATAAAGCATCTTCGCCCTCATGACCTGCCGCCGCCATCCAATTCGCTGACAAACGAATATCAGCAAGACCATCAATCTTGGTGGCAGCAATATTAGTCAATGCCTCACCAATCGCCATACGACCCGAGGCAGGAGCATTAACTAACGCAATGGGTGTACGCTCGCCCAGTGCCATTGCTTCACCTGTATAACCCGTATAATCTGACATTGTTACTGCCACATCGGCAACAGGTACTTGCCAAGGTCCAACCATTTGATCACGATGCACCATACCCGTTACCGTACGATCACCAATAGTAATTAAGAAAGATTTAGAGGCAACCACAGGCAAACGTAAGATGCGCTCAACCGCCTCATCATAGCTTGCTATATCACAATAAATTTCCTCTTTATGGAAGGTTTTATGATGTACATCGCGTAACATTTTAGGGGCTTTGCCAAACAAGACATCCATTGGAATGTTAACAGGATTATTACCAAACAATTCATCAGAAACTTGTAATTTTTGCTCATTGGTGGCTTTACCAATGACGGCATAAACTGCACGTTCACGCTCACAAATCTGTTTAAAAATATCCAGTTTTTCAACATCGATTGCTAGCACATAGCGCTCTTGTGCCTCATTACACCAAATTTCCATCGGTGACATACTCATCTCATCATTAGGCACACGACGTAATTCAAAGACTCCGCCCCGCCCTGCATCATTAATAATTTCTGGCACGGCATTTGACAAACCACCAGCACCAATATCATGAATCGACAAAACGGGTGTGTCATCACCCAGCGAGACACAGCGGTCAATCACTTCCTGACAACGACGTTCCATCTCAGGATTACCCCGTTGCACTGAAGCAAAATCAAGATCTTCACAGCTAGAACCACTGGTCATTGAAGAAGCCGCACCACCTCCTAGACCAATCAACATTGCGGGACCGCCTAAAACAATAATGGGTGTGCCTTCAGGAATATCATTTTTCTCAATATTACCCTCCCGAATATTGCCCATACCCCCTGCTAACATAATCGGCTTGTGATAACCTCGTAGCTCCCTACCCGAAGGCCCTTCAACCTCTGCCTCATAGGTACGAAAATAGCCACAAATATTAGGGCGACCAAACTCATTATTAAATGCCGCCGCACCAATTGGAGCCTCAATCATAATATCCAAGGCAGAAACAATACGACTCGGTCGACCAAAATCACGTTCCCATGCCATTTCATACTCAGGAATACGTAGATTTGATACAGAATAACCACTTAAACCTGCTTTGGGCTTAGAGCCATTACCTGTCGCTCCTTCATCTCGTATCTCCCCACCTGAGCCCGTTGCAGCACCAGGAAAAGGTGAAATGGCGGTAGGATGATTATGTGTTTCAACCTTCATTATGATATGAACAGGCTCTTCCGTAAAATGGTATTCACCATTAGCATTCTTTGGAAAAAAGCGTGTACCCTCACTACCTTTAACCACGGAAGAATTATCACTATAGGCTGACAATACGCCTTCTGGTGCATGCTTATAGGTATTACGAATCATTGCAAAGAGCGATTTTTCTTGCTCTTTACCATCAATTAACCAATCCGCATTAAAGATTTTATGGCGACAATGTTCAGAGTTCGCTTGTGCAAACATCATCAGCTCAATATCACTAGGATCACGACCTAGCTCACTGTAACGCTCTGCTAAGTATTCAATTTCATCATCAGAAAGTGCGAGCCCCCAATGTTTATTTGCTTCACCCAAAGCCCCTTGTGCATCACTAGAAATATCGACAGTACGCAAAGTCGCAGGTTTCACTTCAGCAAATAAAGCCTCGGCTTGTTCTCTGTGTGTCCAAAGTACTTCCATCATTCGATCATGTAGCAATGGCTCTAGTATTTTTATATCCGCTTCACTTAATGTCTTACTAGCCTGCAAGAAAAAGCTCGTCCCACGCTCTACTCTTATGACATCGGTTAAACCTGCATTGTGAATAATATCAGTTGCTTTACTTGACCAAGGAGAGATGGTTCCAGGTCGTGGAGTGACTAAGACTAAGTGCCCCTCTGATGCTTCTGCTTGGAACTCACCATAATCAAATAATTGCTGTAAACGTTGCTGCTGATTATTATTAAGTACCACATGAGCATGAACAAAATGTTCAAAACGAGCTGTGATGCCCGTGATTTCAGGAATACTCGCCTGTAATCCAGAAAGAAGTTTCTGTTGGCGAAAGGGAGATAAAGCATTACTACCAGTAAAAATGATCATGGGGAGTCATCAATAGTTAGAATCAAGTGCTCATAATAATCCATTCATCCTCTCTGACCAAAGGCTGATTTAAATAAATTTAGGAATCACTTTATTGAAGAACTAAAATAGTTTTGTAATGGATCATTTCTGTGGTTTTAGCATGGGTATCAACTCTAAATTCATACAAGAATTATTATCACCTCATTGCTTAAATTTGAACGAAGCCTAAAGTAGATTTTATCAGCAATTCTCATTGCCTCTGTGGACTAAATTACCACATTATGGCTATTTACATGAATGGACATTATAATCATTATTCAGCAACATTTCCTTTTGTCACAAGTGATACTAATCCAGCACTTATTAAACCCATTTACTTTCGACATACACAATCTAAGCAACTGATAGATCATGGTTTACACTGGTTATCAACGATGAACCAGTTGATTCGCTCTCAATTAGTGTCAACTGAAAAAAGCTTGTTTACTTATGAACCTCCCAAGCAAGAGGAAGGCATCTTAGCGGATGCTTTTAGAGATATTAAACAACAAATTGAGGCTAAAGGTATTAAAATGACGGATATAAAGGATATTAATACTATTCATGATTTTGCAAAGTATGCTTAATAATCAGTTCATAGTGATTCTTTTGCAGTTCCTATTGATTAACCTCCATAAGCCACATTACAGAAGACTCTAAGATTTTGTGATATTTATTTTTTTTAGAAGAATGACGTACTATCAACCAGCTAAAATCTAGCAGAAACGGTTAATTCTTTTGTGATATTTTCATTACTCATAAACAGCAACAGCACGCCCAGCAGAACACAGCAGTTCATAACTAATTGTTCCTGCACTCAATGCAACATCATCCACTGCAATATTTTCTCCCCAGCACTCAACCCAATCACCTATTTCAGCTTGAATATTATGCAGATCAATCACAATCACATCCATTGAAACTCTTCCAATAATTTGGGTTCGTTGCTGATTGACACTCACGACTGTGCCTGATGGGGCATGGCGTGGGTAGCCATCACCATAACCACATGCCACAATACCCACCAACCTATCTTCAGGGCATTGCCATGTTTGACCATAACCAATGGCATCCCCTTTATTTAATTGCTGGATTGTAATCAAAGGAGCCTCAAAGGTCATTGCCGCCTGTAAGCCAAGCTCTATAGCGCTATGCGTTGCAAAGGGAGAACTTCCATAAATCATAATCCCTGGTCGCACCCAATCATATTGCATGTTTTCCCAGCCTAAAATGGCTGCTGAATTGGCTAATGACTTAGAAGCATCAATAGATTCAGTCAGTTGATTAAAACAGTCTTGTTGTTGTCGAGTGTAATCATTCTCTAATTCATCAGCGCAGGCAAGGTGAGACATTAACCAAACGGATGAATTCACACTAACAAGACTTTTAATTCGTTGATAACTTGATGCAACAGACTCAGGGGCAAGCCCTAAACGATGCATTCCAGTATCAATTTTTAGAGTAATTTTTAGGTTGCTGGCAGATTCTGGATGAGACTCTAGCAAGACTAGCTGTGATAAACTATGGATAACACAACGAATATTATACTGAATTGCTTCTTTTATATCATCAGCACTAGAAAACCCTTGAATCGATAATATCGGTAAAATAATACCCTGTTGTCGTAAGACAATCCCTTCATACAAGCTAGCAACCATAAAGCCATCACAATAATTTTGGCATATTTTTGCAGTTTGCAATCCACCATGACCATAGGCATTCGCTTTCACAGCCACCATCACGTTAGCATCTGGTGCATGTTTTTTAGCAACCATAATATTATGTTGTAATGCCTTAGAATGAACTCTTAGTCGTGCAAGCCGAGTCATTATTCAGGAGCAAATATATTGGGTGTGAAATTCTCGAAGCGAGTATATTTACCGAGGAAAGTGAGTTGAGCAGTACCAGTAGGGCCATTCCTTTGCTTACCAATAATCACCTCAGCCATACCTTTATTTTCAGTTTCTTGATTATAAACTTCATCACGATAGATAAACATAATCACATCAGCATCCTGCTCAATCGCACCTGATTCACGTAAATCAGACATAATCGGTCGCTTATTGGGTCTCTGCTCTAAGCTACGATTAAGCTGTGATAGCACAACAATTGGAAGGTCTAACTCTTTAGCAAGTGCTTTTAAAGAACGAGAAATGGCTGAAACTTCTGTTGCTCTATTTTCAGTCGTGCCAAAATTGCCCTGCATTAATTGTAGATAATCCAATACAATCAAACCAAGACTACCGTGCTCACGCACTAAACGTCTTGCACGCGCTCGAACTTCATTAGGAGACAAGCCTGCACTATCATCAATAAATAATGGCACTTCAGAAAAAATCTTTACAGCAGATGAAATACGCGGCCAATCATCGTCAAGTAAGCGACCATTTCTAAGTCGGGTTTGATCAATTCTGCCCATAGAAGAAAGCAAGCGCATAGCAAGTTGCTCTCCGGGCATTTCCAGACTAAAAATAGCCGTGGGGATTTTTTTATTCGCGGCGGCATACTCTGCAATATTCATCGCTAATGTTGTTTTACCCATTGATGGACGACCTGCCACAATCACTAAATCCCCTTTTTGCAAGCCATTAGTTAACGCATCTAACTCCTCATAGCCTGTAGGGACACCCGTAATACCTTCACTCTGTTTACCCAATTCATCAATTTGTGCTAATGTCTTTTTGAGTATCTTATTAATAGGACGGAAGCCTTGTTCTTGACGAATACCCAAATCAGCTATCTCAAAGATCTTGCTTTCAGCAATATCTAAAATAGACCGACTATCCTTTTCTCCTGGATTAAACCCCATCTCGCTAATCTCTGTCCCCACTGAAATCAATCGACGTAAAATGGATTTTTCACGAACAATATCAGCATAAGCATGAATATTAGCAGCACTAGGAACATCTTTTGCCAAAGTCCCTAAGTAGGCCAAGCCACCGGCATTCTCAAGATCACCACGAGCATCTAGCCAGTCTGATAAAGTCACTGCATCATAAGGCTTATGCTCTTCGGCTAAATGCACAATTGAGCGAAAGATTAGGCGATGATCCTGACGATAAAAGTCAGTTTCCACCACTCTATCAGCCACTTTATCCCATGCCTCACTGTCAAGCAAAAGCCCTCCAATAATAGCTTGTTCAGCCTCAATAGAATGAGGTGGGATTTTCAAAGATTCAATTGATTCAGACATAGCATTAACCCTAGCAGAAAGATAAACTCTAACGATGATTAGTCAGAGATATTTTATTTAATCAGAGGTGTTTTTATTAAAAAGGGAAATATAGTTATAGTACAGCGACTTAGAAAAAATATAAGCTTTGCTGTCAACTTACAAAACAATATTTAAAGCAATACGATAAAGGAAAATTAACACTCTATTAAAATAATGAGACTTATAGATTTTCTGACTGACCTGACTTAGACAGTTCTGCCTTCATCATTGTTTTAGCGGTCATAAAACCCCCAAGGTAGAGCAAGATACTAAAGACCGTAATTAAGTAACCATAAGCCTCTTGATCAGGGGTAAGTGCTAGCCAGATACCGATAATAAAATAAATAATAGCAACAAAGGTAATCTTCACATGTGTGCTATGTCTTCCCTGTAAGAGACCATAAGAAAAAAATAATAATGGCCCAGTAAGAATAAGAATTTCTAAAGTATAGGGTACTTTTTGATAACGATCAAACCAGCCATTCCAAATGACAAAAGTCAGTACTAAACCAAAGAAACCAAGTATTGTCACTCCACGCCATAACCCTAATGAATTTAGCATGCAACTAATCTCGCCAAACGCTTCCCTGCAGCGATACACAGTTTTTTCTCATCTTCGGAGATGACTAAGTCACCTGCGGAACCAGAAACATGAGTTGCACCATAAGGAGAACCACCTGTTGTTGTCGTCAATAATTCTGACTCAGTATAAGGCAAACCTGCGATAATCATCCCTTGATGTAACAAAGGAATCATCATGCTTAATAAGGTAGCTTCTTGCCCACCATGCATACTAGAGCTAGAGGTAAAAACAGAGGCAGGCTTATCAACTAAAGCCCCCGAAAACCAATGTTCTGTTGTTTGTTCTAAGAAGTACTTTAAAGAAGCCGCCATATTGCCAAAGTGTGTTGGGCTACCCATTGCCAAACCATCACACTGTGCTAAGTCACTCAAGCTAGCATAAGGTGCTCCACTATCAGGAATATCATCAGCTATTTTTTTAGTCTCTGGCGAAACTTCTGGTACGGTACGAATCATCGCCTCCACTCCAGAAACCATGCTAACACCACGAGCAATGAATTGTGCCATCTGCTGCGTTGCACCATGACGACTATAATACAAAATGAGTATATTTTTCATAGTATTGCCAAGATATTCTCAGGAGGACGACCGATAGCTGCCTGCCCATTATTGACAACAATAGGACGCTCCATTAACTTTGGATAGTCCACAATCGCTTGAATTAGCTGATCAACTGTTAGGGATTCATCCGCAAGATTATTGTCTTTATATTCAGTTTCATGTGTTCGCATTAATGCACGAGGGTCGGATAATCCTAATAATTTTAGCAACTTTTTTATACTCCTAGGGTCTAGCGGAGTATCTAAATATTTAATAATTTTTGGCTCAACACCCTGCTCCCCCAGTAGTTCTAAACTTGCGCGAGATTTGGAACAACGTGGGTTATGATATAAAATTACGCCATCGGTCATGGGGTCTACTCTGTCAAATTTAAAACCTGTATTCTAGTAAGTGTGAATGATAATTACAACTGACAATCTACGCGTCTAAAGTCACAATCGTCACGTTATCACTCATAATACTAGGGACTAGCAATAGGATATCTATGCAATTACAAAAGATAATAGTCATCACTTTTCTACTCATTTTTGGCTTGGTCAATTCTGCCTCAGCAGAGTTAGCCGAAGATTTTACTTTTAAGGATATTAAGGGACAATCCCATAAATTATCTGATTACCGAGGAAAGTGGGTACTAGCAAATTACTGGGGAACCTATTGTAGCCCTTGTTTAGAAGAAATCCCTGACCTAATTAAATTTACAAACAAACATAAAAAAGAGGTGGCGATATTAGGTTTTGATGCTGGTGGTTCGGATCTTCCTGATCTTATTACTTTTTCTAAA
This sequence comes from Thiotrichaceae bacterium, assembly GCA_023144895.1. GTDB lineage: Bacteria > Pseudomonadota > Gammaproteobacteria > Thiotrichales > Thiotrichaceae > HyVt-477. The sequence continues at coordinate 19,871 of JAGLEV010000046.1, read as the reverse complement.
AGATATAAAATTAATTATTTAGTGGCACCAGTACAAGAAAGTACAATCAATGCCTTTGGTATTTTAATGGTTATTCCAACAACCTATATTATTGATCCTAATGGAGAACTGGTTGATAAAGTATTAGGTATTGTCGATTTAGAGTCTATTGAAGATCTTATGGCAACACATGAAAATACTGGTACTAAGGCACCAAGCCAAAAAGGTGGTAATAATATTCCAGCTCCTGCACCTCCAAAGGAACCTGAAGAAAATGATGATGATGAAGAGGATGACTTCCTTAATTTATAAAGCTTATTGAGAGTCGAGAGCTACAAAAGAACCTTATCAAGGTTCTCTATCTCATCATCTTCTGCTACTTTGGTGATTCGTTGGAGCTGCTGATAATTATTCTGCACTCCAACGGGTATTACCCATTCCAATCCCAGAAATATTCAACTTATTTATTTATTTTAGTCAACCAGTCTGCTGTATCCTTTAAGGCTTGATAACGGGTAAGGTCTGTATGAATCGGTGTTACCGAGACAAAACCCTCTCGTATCGCATAAAAATCTGTTCCTTCACCAGCATCTTGCTCTTTACCTGGAGGCCCTACCCAATAGATCGGTTGCCCTCGAGGATCTTTATCATTAATTACTGGCTCTGCTTTATGCCGTCGTCCTAAACGAGTTGTTTGTAAGCCTCTAACCTCACCCCATGGTAAATTGGGTACATTAATATTAAGAATAGTATCTTCCTTATCAGGAAAATCATTCATTTGCTGAAATAGCAAGCCAATGGTATGTGCAGCAGAGTTAACATGCTCTAAAGTATGTGAGCAACTAGAGATTGCTATTGCAGGTAAACCTAAAAAGCGCCCTTCCATTGCGGCTGCGACTGTTCCTGAATATAAAACATCATCACCCATATTAGCACCAGCATTAATCCCCGAAACAACAATATCTGGCTCATAGTCAAGCAAACCCGTTAACGCAAGATGTACGCAATCCGTTGGTGTGCCATTCACACTATACACATCATCACCATGATCTGTTAAGCGTAAAGGTTGTTCTAAAGTCAAGGAGTTACTAGCACCACTACGATTAAGCTCGGGTGCGACAGTGACAACTGTGGCATACTTGGAAAGTTCTTGTCGAAGTACGTGCAGACCTTTGGCATTGTAACCATCATCGTTACTTAGTAGTATTTTCATCTCAATTATTATGAGGCAAGTATGACAAAAAAACCAGTGAACTCAGCCAGTGAAAATAATTTATTTCGCTCAGCAGTTACTGATGTTACTCCTCTCCAATACAATAAAATCACTTATAACACCCCAAAGCCCTCTGTCATTCCGTTAAAAAGACAAGAAGATGATGATCAAGTACTGATTGATATGCTTTCTGATGAATATGAACCTATCGATAGCCAAGCCGATGATATTTTAAGTTATTGTCAGGCTGGCATTCAACGTCGAGTATTTAGCAAGCTCCGCCGTGGTCACTACCCTATTTCTGATGAAATTGATTTACATGGACTGAATATTGCACAAGCTAAGATTGCATTTTTACGTTTTATCCAAGGTGCTACCCCGATAAAAAGTAGCTGTGTTCGAATCATTCATGGTAAAGGGAAAAAATCACTCAATAAAGGCTCAGTAATTAAACGTAAAGTGAGTCACTGGCTACAACAACATGATCGTGTATTAGCCTATCACTCGACGCAAGCAAATGCAGGGGGGACAGGTGCCGTTTATGTCTTATTACGACGGCGACAATATTGAGGCAACTATTTGTATTCTTTAAACAAAAAAAGCTCTGGTTAGTCCCAGACAAATAGGGCTAAAACAGAGCTTTATTAATAGTGTGACTTAAATTTTATTTAATGACCATTATGATGATGTCCATGGCGAGGTGGTGGAGGTGCTGCAAAGCCACTATTATCATTGGGCCAAAAACGATTAACAGGTTTTGGAACGGGTCGAGTGTAACAATGAATAATATTATGCTGACACAAAGTATTACGCCACTCATATTTATAAAAATACTTTGCTTGTGCATTCGTTTTAGCACGGAAAGTTGTCTGTGTTGATGCAGAATGCTCTGATCGACCATAACCTGTTCCTATTGAGTCAGCTTGAGCTGCTCTTCTACTAGGTGCAGGTGCAGGTGCTCCACGATGCATAAAGTTAGGAGCAGAGTTTACCTGTGGTGTTACTTGTTTATGGTGATGAACAGGCTGAGGCTTTTCATAATAAACTGCCGCTGCAACCACACCAACTGCAGAATAATCACCCCACGCACCAGCATAAGAGTTACCTGCATTGGTAAAGAAAAAACGATTAATTTTATTTTTAGATCGACGCCAGCCTTTATATGTTGCTGTTTCATGAGGACCTAAAATATACATACGCTCACTACTTCGTAAGTGAGATTTTTTCCCAGAAACAACATTACGTCCATCAACCGTTAGCACAACACCAACACGGCGATTACTACGATTTCTGATTCTAATACTATAACGCTCATTTTTTTTCGCTTCTAAGTAAGCACGATGTTTTCGTCCCCGCGTGGTATGTTTATGTTTATTATAACCTCGTCCATGATCATTAATTATATCGATAGTAACAGGGTTTTGATCAACCCAGTGTTGTTGATGTCGAGGGCTAGTTGCATTAGCGACAGAGACCACTAACAACAGAACAAGTCCTGATAGTACAGCACTCCAATGCCTTTTATTATTGTTCACAATATTCTCCTTAAAAATTATAATTATTGGTGCTGGAGTAAGCTTAAAACCTACTGATCAGAGTCCTCCTAGGAAGCCCATTGTTTCATTAATCAACTGAGCTTTTTAGGAAGAATCGTGTCGCTTGATGAGAAGCCCTCCTGCAATGCAGTAGACAAACATTGTGAATGGAGGTTCATAAAAATTAATAATTTGAAAAAGGCACCTATCCATTGCCTTCTCTATCTTTATGATTATTATGCAATAAATATTTTATACTAATTTACAAATGAGACTTTTTAACGCTAAGCCATAAATACTGACTATTGCTCGATGAAAGAAGAAGGTATTAGCTAGGGTAAAGCTGAGCTAATCCACCGCCCTCTTTTTTATCCTTCAACTCATCCCGTAAGCCTTTTTTAATACGTTGCCAAAGTGCTTTACCTTGCCACTTTGTTTGTCCACCAGCATAGAGACTTTTATCTAAATTAAACAATGACTGAGCATCATTAATTTTTGTAGCAATCACTCCAACACTTGTCAGTTTATCTTCTCGCCATTCCAGAGCAGCAAGCTGAATAAGATATTGAGCCGCCTGTTTATTATTATTATTTTCACAAGCCATTTGTAAGTTTTTCAATACAACTGATTGAGATTTCGGCTGTATTTTCTCTCGTTTATTATTGATTGCTGTCGTCGATTTTTTATGACGAAACATTAATGTCATTTGTATTAATGACCCAATCAATGCCGCGAATCCCAGCAACCATAAAAGATAAGTCAGCCAAGGGCTATTATCAATAACTTCTGACCGAGGTATTTCAGATGCTTTAATCAGTGTCTGTAGTTTCGCTAAATTATCTGGCTCTACGGTTTCTGGAAGTGTCCCTTTTGCAATCATTACTTCTCTTTCTGGCAAGGAAAATGTTTCTATTTTCCCTGTTTTTGTATTCCACCAATTGAGTGTAAACCCTGGCAATATAGCTTTCCCAGAAGCACTAGGGATATAGGTAATATCCTGCTCTCTAATACCAAAAACTCGACTCCCATCAGTTTTTGTACTGGTATGATCCTTCTCTTTATACATTCTAACTTTAGGAATCTCATCTAAATTTAGCGAGGGAGTTTGTGTCCCTAATAAGCCAACAACTTGTATCGTCAAAGTCCGTGTTGTCGGCTCTCCCGCTTCAAAATTAGGCTTTTTATTCGTCCAACTATCGATAATAACCAAATCTTCAGCAGGCAACCATTCTTTATCTTTAAACTCACTGGGTACGGGGAGAATATCTAACTCTATTGGCTTGCCTCGCACACTGATAGGCTTTGTAATACCTGCAAATCTACGACCAAATATTGAATCACTAAAGAAGGGATCATTAAAAATATTATTATTATATTGGCTTTGTGCACGACTTTTTTTATTGCTCTCCAACTGCCGTCCTTTAAACAAGGGTGCTGGAATCACTAACTGACCACTTTTATCAGCAGAAACAATATAGTGGCGCTCTAAAACACTAAAAGACTTGTCATTACGAGTAACGGTATACTGCTTATCGTTACCTAGCTTTTCTATTGTTCCATTTTCAAGCTCATCAATAAAAATACCTCCTTCATGAATGGTATTATCAGTATATAAGCGAACAATAAATGGAACTTGCTGTTGCACATAGACTTTTTTATTACTGGCTGATAATCCTATCTCGGTCTCAATAAAAACAGCATCCGCTGTTTTTTGTAATTGTTCCTTAGAGACTGCTTTAACCACTAGCTTTATTGCTTGAGTCGATTGATTATCAACCGTCATCACTGGGATAATAAACTCGCCTTTACGCTTAGGCAGTAAGCTCAATGTCCACGTATTGTAACTACTACTATTGCCATTAATCATTTCATAGCGCTTACTTTTAAGCGTTAAGGTAATGGTAAAATCTTTCTCTAGTACAGAAAAATCAGGCTCGGATTGAGGATTGAAATCTGTTTCAAGTATTAAGCGGACAACATCGCCTTCAAACATAACCGTGCGCCCCACTGTGGCACTAAATTTAGCAATACTATCAACCGAAAATAGGAGTAAAAATAAGCTTAAAAAGAAGGAGGTTCTTGATTTTTTCATGATTCAATTAATACCGTTGCGTATGCCGCTATTCCCTCGTTGCGCCCAGTAAAACCTAATGTCTCGGTGGTGGTTGCCTTGATACTAATATCATCAATAGCAATATTGAGATTTGTCGCTAAGGTCTCCTGCATCGCAGTAATATAGGGTGCCATCTTAGGGGACTGTGCTACTAGTGTGCAATCTGCATTGACTAGTTTCCAACCTCGTTCTAATAAGAGAGAATAGCATTGCTTTAATAAAATCTGGCTATCAATATTAGCAAACTCCTGATCAGTATCAGGAAAATGCTTGCCAATATCCCCTAGTGCTAATGAACCAAGTAAGGCATCACATAAGGCATGAATTAATACATCACCATCAGAATGTGCCAATAAAGCATGATCATGAGGAATTCGTACACCACCTAAGATAATATGATTACCATCACAAAAACGATGTACATCAAAGCCCTGCCCTATTCGTATCGACATTAATTACTACTCATCTTGTTGAATAAAAAACTCTGCCAAGGCTAAATCATCAGGACGAGTTATTTTTATATTGGTTGCACTGCCTTCTATTAAATAAGGTTGTTGTCCCACATATTCAAGAGCAGAAGCTTCATCTGTCACTAATGTAGTACTTTTATTAGCACGTATTATTGCATCATAGAGCACTTGGGCTGGAAACATTTGTGGTGTTAAAGCACTCCATAAATTCTCTCTTGATATGGTGTGATCAATAGATTGTGACTTCTTTGAAGCTCGTTTCATCGTATCACTCACTGGGGCAGCAAGAATAGCTCCCGCATCGCCACAAGACTTACGGGCTGCCAATAATTTGTTTAAATCATGACGAGAAAGGCAAGGTCGTGCGACATCATGTACGAGAATAGGCTTATTAGGATTAATATCATCAAGCTGTAAATAATACTGTAAGGCATTCGTTACAGAATCAACACGTTCATTACCACCATCAACAATATGGAGAGGTAAATTAATCTCTATATTAAGCTCTGCCCAATAAGTATCATCAGGATGTAGGGCAATAATAATCCCCGCTATATCAGGATGATCAGAAAAACAGGCTAATGTATGTTCTAGAACGGTCTTATTAGCTAAAGGCAGATATTGTTTAGGAATCACACTTTTCATGCGCTTACCAATACCAGCTGCTGGTATAATAACCCACATATCAAGGCTTGCTTTGCTCATTATTCTATCAATCTGTTGCTGAGGGAGTATTTGTAGATTCTGGCTTAATTAATTTTGGCTCTTTTGTGATCACTTGGTAAAAAGTTTCACCACGCTTAATCATACCAAAGTCATTTCGAGCACGTGCTTCAATAGCATCAAGACTTTCTTTTAAACCATTGACTTCGGCCTCAAGTTTGTAATTCCGTGCTTGCATTGCTTCGCCCTTAACGGTTAATGCTGCTAGCTGTGCCTCCATCTGCATAATAACGGGGAAACTACCATTACCAAACCATAACCTTAAAAAAAGCAATGTGGCTAGGATAGAAAATAATATGGTTAGTTTTTTTATCAAAGATTTTCCAGCAATAGTTTTTATAAGAATTAGAGGAGTGTACAACGATTTGTGACTATTACACAAATCCTAACAATATTGAGAGCTTTGCATAGGAAAAAGTTGACAATAAAATACAATTTACTTTATGAATGAGTATTTTAAGACTATTTTTTACACTATGACAAAGGGCTCATATTAGCCCGTAAGTCGAATACGTTGTTATTGGATATCCATTCAACTGACAGACTAATAGTAAAAGTTATAGCAATTTAAATGCTGATGTTCCTGCATACTTTGCAGCAACACCTAACTCATCTTCGATACGAATCAATTGATTATATTTGGCAACACGATCAGAACGTGATAATGACCCTGTTTTAATTTGCCCTGCTTTTGTTGCCACAGCCAAATCAGCAATGGTCACATCTTCGGTTTCACCTGAGCGATGAGAGATAACCGCTGTATAACCTGCTTTATGTGCCATATCAATTGCATTGATTGTTTCTGTTAACGTGCCAATTTGGTTGAATTTAATCAGAATTGAGTTAGCAATATTATTAGTAATACCACGCTCAAAAATAGCGGTGTTTGTTACAAATAAATCATCACCTACTAACTGTAATTTATTACCCAACTTTTGTGTTAATAAATCCCAACCCTCCCAATCATCTTCTGCTAAACCATCTTCAATCGTAATAATCGGGTATTGATCAGCCCATGATGAAAGATAATCAACAAAACCACCTGCATCAAAACTTTTTCCTTCTGATTCAAGAACGTATTTACCATTCTTATAAAACTCAGAACTTGCACAGTCTAAACCTAACCAGATATCTTTACCTGCTTTAAAGCCAGCTTGTTCAATGGCCTCTAGTATCACTTCAATGGCTGCTTCATTCGATGATAAATCAGGAGCAAAGCCACCTTCATCTCCCACCGCAGTATTCAAACCTTGCCCTGAAAGGACAGATTTTAAACTATGGAAAACTTCTGCACCATAACGTACTGCTTCCGTAATATTTGCAGCGCCAGCAGGTACAATCATGAACTCTTGAATATCGACACTATTGTCAGCATGCTCACCACCATTGATGATATTCATCATCGGCACAGGCATCGTATATTCATCAGCCTGACCTAGATATTGATATAAAGGCTGTTGATTTTCTTTAGCGGCGGCATGTGCAGTTGCCAATGAAACAGCAAGCAATGCATTAGCACCTAAGCGGCTCTTATTCTCTGTACCATCTAGCTCAATCATACAGTGATCAATGGCTGCCTGATCTTGTGCATCCATCCCTTTAATAGCATCCGCTAATTCAGTATTTGCATTATTAACCGCATTTAATACGCCTTTGCCAAGATAGCGTGATTTATCACCATCACGCAACTCAATCGCTTCACGCGCTCCTGTTGAAGCACCAGAGGGAGCAACCGCTCGACCCATTGTGCCATTAGCTAGGGTAACATCAGCCTCAACGGTTGGATTACCTCGTGAATCAATGACTTCTCTTGCATATACTGAGACAACTTCTGACATAACTTATATCTCCACTAAACTTCGTTTTCTAATAAGGGGTTTTCTTTAACAACATTGTCAATAGCTATAAGACCTTCAAGTAGTGCTTGCATTTTATCCAGTGGCCATGAGTTAGGACCATCACTCAGTGCTTCTGCTGGATTAGGATGTGATTCCATAAATAATCCTGAAATACCCACTGCAACCGCCGCTCTTGCCAAAACAGGAATATGCTCACGTTGCCCATCCGAGCAACTGCCTTGACCACCAGGGAGCTGCACGGAATGGGTCGCATCAAAAACAACAGGGCATTGCGTATCACGCATCACCGCTAAGCCCCGCATATCGGCAACAAGATTATTGTAACCAAAGGCATAGCCTCGTTCACAAACCATAATTTGTTTATTTCCCGTTGCCTTTGCCTTATCAACCACATTCCCCATGTCCCAAGGTGCTAAAAATTGACCTTTTTTAATATTAACGGCAATCCCTTGTTTAGCGACATTTTGAATAAAATTAGTTTGACGGCAAAGAAAAGCAGGTGTTTGCATCACATCCACAACTGATGCCACCTCATCTAAGGGTGTATCTTCGTGAACATCGGTAATAATAGGTACTTCTAATTCTGCTTTTACTTTAGCCAGTATACGCAAGCCCTCAGCAATACCAGGGCCTCGAAAGCTACTATATGATGAGCGATTGGCTTTATCAAAAGAGGATTTAAAAATAAAAGGAATCCCCAGTTTTTGGGTTATTTCTTTTAACGTTTCCGCTGTTTTCATCGTGAGTTCTTCTGATTCAACCACGCAAGGACCTGAAATCAAAAATAAAGGTTGATCTAAGCCCACATTAAAGTGACATAGTTTCATATTAAGTCCCATGACTCTGATTTATCATGTTGTGCCTTAGCCGCCTTAATAAAACTGGTAAACAAAGGATGACCGCCCCGAGGCTTGGAAGTAAACTCTGGATGAAATTGACATGCCATAAACCATGGATGATCATGTAGTTCAACCACCTCGACCAAATTTTTATCCTCAGAAACACCTGAAAAGACTAAACCTTTTTTAGCCAACGCGACACGATAACTATTATTAAATTCATAGCGATGACGATGACGCTCAGAAATAACCTCTTGACCATAGGTTGCTCTTGCCAATGTGTTTTTTTCTAATACACAGGGCTGAGCACCCAAGCGCATAGTACCTCCCAAGTCGGTGCTTTCATCACGCTTTTCTTTCTTACCATCAGCATCTGTCCACTCAGTAATAAGTCCAATCACAGGATGTTGGGTCTTCTTATCAAATTCAGTACTATGTGCATCTTTAAGACCCGCACAATTCCGTGCATATTCGATAACAGCAATTTGCATACCCAGGCAAATACCTAAATAAGGAATCTTATTTTCACGAGCATAGCGGGCAGCGGCGATCTTGCCTTCAACACCCCGTTTACCAAAGCCACCTGGTACTAAAATAGCATCCACATTATGAAGATCTTGGTCATCCGTTTCTAATTTTTGAGCATCAACATATTTAATTTTAACCCGTGCCTGTGTTTGTATGCCAGCATGAGTTAATGATTCATTTAATGATTTATAAGACTCGGTAAGGTCGATATATTTACCCACCATCGCAACGGTAACTTCAGACTCAGGAAACTCCATGAGATTAACAACTTCCTGCCAATCTGATAGGTCTGCTTTTTTAAGATGGTTTAGTCCAAATTTATTGACAACAATTTCATCGGTCTTTTTTGCATGTAACCACAGTGGAATTTTATAAATACTATCTAGATCAATCACAGAAATAACGGCACGCTCTGCAACATTAGTAAAAAGTGATATTTTTTTACGTTCAGGCTCAGGTAAAGGCTCTTCAGAACGGCATAATAAAATATCGGGATTAATACCAATAGCACGGAGCTCTTTCACTGAATGCTGTGTTGGTTTTGTTTTTAGCTCACCTGCTGTTTTAAGATAAGGCAGTAGCGTTAAGTGCATATAAAGTGTGTTTGTTGGTCCTTCATCTAAACCCATTTGCCGAATGGCTTCCATAAAGGGTAAAGACTCAATATCTCCAACCGTACCACCAATTTCAACCATTGCTATGTCATAGCCTTTGGCTGCTGCTCGAATACTGAGCTTAATTTCATTAGTAACATGTGGAATGACTTGAACGGTTGCTCCCAAGTACTTACCCTGACGTTCTTTACGAATAACAGAATTATAAATACGTCCAGAGGTAAAGTTATTGAGCTTGGTTGCCTCAAAATTAACAAAGCGTTCATAATGCCCTAAATCAAGATCAGTCTCGGCACCATCTTTAGTAACAAAAACTTCACCGTGCTGAATAGGGCTCATTGTGCCAGGGTCAACATTAAGATAAGGGTCTAATTTGAGCATGGTAACTGATAAGCCACGTGCTTCTAAAATTGCGGCAAGAGAGGCCGCTGCAATGCCTTTTCCTAAAGAGGAAACAACACCACCTGTAATAAAAATATATCGTGCCATTTCGCCAAAACCCTCATGAATATTAGCTCGAATGCTAACACAATGATTAACATTGAAACAGTGCCATTTGCTACTATATTAGAATTTCTAGACTTGTTGTTTTATGTTCAAATTAATCGATTTTTTACTTTATGATTTTGAGCCTTAAGGGTCTATTTTAAGCTATCGTGTACAGAATGCATTCCACAACCTTCTTCTCTAATACAATTCTTACCCGCAGCCTTAGCATGATACATTGCATAATCAGCTGATTTAACCAGCATTGCAGGAAAGAGCAAACTTTCTCCATCTTGGCTTTGAGTGGGTTTACAACAAGAAATACCAATACTGACTGTTAATTTTTTATCTGTATCGATGGGATGGTTAATATCTAAACGACTAATATTTTGCTGTAGGCGCTGAGCAACACAACGAGCACCCTCTAAGTCAGTATCAGGCAGTAATACAGCAAACTCCTCCCCTCCAATACGCGCAGCAATATCACTGGAGCGTCGTGCTGTTTTACGAATAATCATGGCTATTTTCTTTAAGGTATCATCTCCTGCCAAGTGACCATAGGTATCGTTATAAAGTTTAAACTCATCAATATCAACAACTAACAAGGCAATAGGTTTGCTTTTACGTAGGCTACGTTGCCACTCACGTTTAAAGCCTGAATCAAATGCACGACGATTAGATAGTTGAGTTAGTTGATCGGTATCCGCTTGTACTTGTAATTCTAATTGTGTTTTTTGTAACTGTAAGACAACATGATTTAAATAATTTGCAGCAAAAACAGCCGCTATGACTAAACCAAGAAATGCCAATCCGACAAAAAAAGAATTAGGATCAAAGAATAAACGTATAGTGATAGGAGCTAATATTAGAAATAGCTGTGTATAGAACGCCTCTTTAGAAGCAACCAATAACGGAATACTGGTCATGATCACAGCAATGAGTAAGACGTAAATAACTATCTGGTTGGAATTAATGGTCGATAAATAGAGAGCAACACCACCCCATAACAAGCTCATCACACTACTAAATAAGATGTATTTTGTTACCCAGTGCTTAGTCGCATCAGGATCTTGATAAGATCGACGAACTTCAATTCTATTAAGAAGTAAACGCAAAGTACCTACCACAATGAGTACGATGCACCATGTCAATATAGTACGCCATAGGGGGGTATTTTGCACAGCCGCCATCAATTGCAAGACCATGGCAAGCACAACATGCACCGAGAACGAGGGCATATTAAATGATTTCAGACTCGCAAGATGTTCTGCAGAGAAATCTCTCGATAACTGACTAGAAACACTTTGAAAAATAGGCATACTGGCCATAAGCAAATAAAAATCTAATTAAATGACAAAGATCTCTACAGTTATTCTGAGAGATAGTACTAACAATGATCCTAAGAAGGCTTCAACTAAGCCTCTCTATTCTTTTTCACTTGAAACAAGTAATATAAAATAAATACTTGATTCAAAGGTAATTTTTTATCCTTTTATTTCTTAGGTAGTCAAGGCAGTCAGCCCTGTCATGTAATCTCATTTTTACATACTTTATCATCAAATAAAATTTATTATTTTAATACAGCATTGCTAAAACACTATTATCATACTGACTACCTTCTTGAAAAATCGCCCTAGAATAAGAGAGCACCCCAATATTTCATTATAATACCGCTACTTGAGTGATATAAAATAATTATATTTCAATCTATTCTACAGTAAAATTTACTATCATTAAATTTTGTATCACCCACTAAAAGTAGAAATTAGCTTTTACCTAAATATTGATATGTTTTACAAGCACATCTTGCTTAGCAGGTATTTTGTCGCTACTATTTTACTAAATTTAATCACTTACACTGAGAGTATAATAAGCACAATGAGATTTTTAACGACGTTCTATTGGTATGTTGCTATCTCTATCCTCAGTGGTATGCCTATAAGCTTTGCAGATGAGAAGCCGAACAAACCCACAGAGACAGAATTAGCACGACTTGAAACACTGACTACACTCTATGATGTTCGTAATAGTCTACGGGGTGAAATAAAAATCATAGGTCGGAAGCTAAAGCATAGTCCAACAGATGCAAATAAAGTCAAAATTCATACACATCTAAACCAACTCTCTACTCAATTAACCAATATTGAGAACAATATAGAACAAATTTCCACAGGGCTGAGTAGCCCCTATAATGAAATAAAAGTCACCAAGAAGTTTAATTTAAAAGATGATATTGCGGGTCTATTAAAGCCTTTATTTAATGAAATGAAGCATGCTACCTCGGATATTCGCAAGAAGTCTCGACTACGTGAAGAGATTAATTTTTATACTGAGCAAAGTAGCCAAGCACGGCAAGCAACAGAAAACTTAGGTCGCCTAGAAGAAACTAGTAAGCCTGCACTGAAGAAAAATCTCAGTGAGTTACATAACCGATGGAAAAGACGATTAAAACAGGCAAAAAGTAATCTTAAAGCATCAACCTTACAACTAGAATCCATTGAAAAGGAAGAGAGTAAAGAAGATTTCTTTGATAATAGCCAAGCTTATCTAAAGGGCTTTTTTAAAAAACGTGGGCTTTATCTATTTCTTGGTTTTATGGGGGTTGTTTTTGTATTACTGAGCGCTAGACTACTTTATAAATATGTATTATCTCATTGGTTAAACCGTGAGGGGAAATCTCGAACTTTCCGTCAGCGACTCGCAGAATTATTCTTTCGTGTTGCTACGGTTATTTTTGCCATTATCACCCCCATGATTGTCTTTTATTATGCTGAAGACTGGGTACTCTTTAGCTTGGGTGTCTTATTGTTATTTGGCTTAGCTTGGACACTGAAGTATACAATTCCAAGAATGTGGCAACAGGTGTTGCTAATGCTTAATATTGGCCCTGTGCGCGAAGGTGAACGTATTGTTTATAATGATTTACCTTGGCAAGTTCGTCGTCTTAATGTCTACACTGAACTTTATAATCCAACGGCAGGATTTACTCTACGTGTACCTCTTGAAAAGATGGTGGGCAAAGTATCTCGCCCTATTAATGGTAATGAGCCATGGTTTCCTTGTAAGCAAGATGATTGGGTTATTTTAAGTGATGGCGTTCGTGGCAAGGTTGTTGGGCTAGCACATGAGCTGGTTGAACTCGTTGAGCGTGGGGGCTCACATGTTACTTATCGCATGGATGATTTTCTTGGTTTATCGCCGCGTAACCTATCAACAAGCTTTCGAATTAAAGAAACCATCGGCATTAGTTATGACTTGCAACAAGAGAGTACTGGCAGTATTTTACGAACTCTAGATACCTTTATACATGATCAAATTAATAATGAAGGTTATTCTGACGACATAATGAGTTTACGTGTTGAGTTTGAAAATGCCAGTGCATCCTCTTTAGATATTGTCGTCATTGCTGACTTTAAAGGCTCTCAAGCTCCTATTTATAACCGCTTACGCCGTGCGATACAGCGCTGGTGTGTCGATGCTTGTACTGCGAATCATTGGGAAATTCCTTTTGCTCAAATGGTTATCCATCAAGAGGCAGAGGAAGACTAATATCTTGGTTGCGTAACATTTCACCCAACTTAATTAAAGGTAAACCAATTAAAGCAGAAGGATCATCTCCTTCCATTTTACTAAACAAACTAATACCCAAGCCTTCTGATTTAAAACTACCTGCACAGTGATAGGGTTTATCACGCAATAAATAATGATTGATTTCAGTACTGGTTAGATCACGAAAGGTGACAAAGAAAGGAACGGTTGTTACCTGATATTCTCCTGTTTTTGAATCTAATAAGCAAAGCCCTGTATAAAAGCTAACACGCTGACCTGAGCTATTTTTTAGTTGCTGAGTTGCCTTTTCATGATGACCTGGTTTGCCCATGACTTCATCATTAAGTACTGCACATTGATCTGAACCAATAATCAATGCATCATCATACTCCTGTGCTACTTTTTGTGCTTTTAATATAGCTAAACGCTCAACCATTAGAGTCGGTGGCTCATTTTCTTCACGGGTTTCATCAATATCAGGAGCAGCCGTCAGAAAAGGAATTTGTAACTTTTCTAATAATTCTTTACGAAAAGGTGATGTTGAGCCTAGTACTAATTTTTTTTGCATGATAAAAGTAATCAATGAATTTTAAGTAAAGCTGATATCGACCATTAACTGATCTGACATCTCCTCTAGCTGTGTTTGTACATCCTCAGCACTCACAGTGCTAGGCAAGATAATGTTTATTTCAGCAAAAAACAAGATTTCATTCGACATAGAGGCGACACGTTGCTCGCTGGATAACTCAACAATATTGACACCTAAGATCGCAAGCTGATGGCTAATATCTTCAATAATACCTTCACGATCCTGACCTAATAGCTCAACAATAATACTTTCATCTGTAGATTCTTCAATAGTATTGTCAAGATTTTTATCTATTTGAATCTGTATATTTTCACTACTTAAATCTTTTAGTGCACTCACTAGCTTAGCTAGATTGTCTTGCCTCACTTGAATATGTACCAAGCCAGCAAAACGCCCTGCCAAGCGTGACATTTTACTGTCTACCCAGTTTCCAGAATGGCTAGATACTAACGCTGAAATCTCACGAACTAGACCGAGACGATCATTGGCGAGAATAGTCAAAACGATTGAAGTCATCATAAATTATTCCTCTATAGAGTGTACTTTGCTTAATCCCAGATCCGCTCTATCCAGTCATCTGTCTGGTAAGTATTATGTTTAGGTATGCCCTGTTGCTTACGAATATCTTTAATCTTCCAGTTCGTGAGCTCAGCGAGTGTTTTAATTTCTTCCTTAAAGCGCTTTGGCAATTCCTTATGGAAGTATTTATTACCAGCGATACACTGTGCTGCTCCAGTAAAGGCATGATGCAGTGCATAACTGCCTTGAAAAGTAGAATGATCAGCGGTTATTTGAAACATCAAATCTTCAGGAAATTTCTTTTTATCATAACGTAAGTGCAAGCGGCTAAGGTAAACAGGATCATCTTTCCAAAATACCCCTAATTCTTTAAGCTCCTTATTGGTTAAGGGCTTTGCACCACAGAGGTCACAATGACTCATATTCCATGCATACTCTAAGAAAGCAACTTTATTATACTTTTTAGCCTGTGTATTAAACATGTCTTTATAGAACTTTCCAAATAATTTTTTCTTTTTAATATAAGAGGGAAGCTCTCTATTTGTTGGAAGTTTTATTGTGCGATAATTAGTAATTTTCACCTGCCCTTTTCGAGCCAAGGCATAGACAAATAGCTCTTGCTCCCCTTTAGCATTCAATGTACCTAAGCGAATGGGTAATATAAAGCGTTTACTATCATAAGCAATTTGAATCGGGCGTAGCTTGGTATAGCCTGTTTCAACAAAGACTGTTAAGTTGATTTTAGCAATAAAAAATTTCATATCTTGCTTAATATAGCGACTAATGACTCGCTCAGCCCCTGCTGGAAGCTGGTACCCTTCACTTTTCAAGAAAGTCACTAAGTTTTTACTTTCTTGTGCTGATAGTAATAAAATATCATACTCGCCTACCGTGTATTTCGCCTCTATCTCAACACCAAGCTGTTCTGCCTTATTAACCACAGGCGCAGGTGGAGTAATAGATAATTCATAGGTGGTCTCACTAGGCTGGCAAGGATCACTATCATGGTATTCAACAAGACGAGGGGCTGAATAATCATCAAGGCGTTGTATTGTTGCATTGTTGATAATGCGAATTTCATCTTTTTTTAGAAGGGTTGGTACAGGAACAACTAAAGCAAAATCTTTTGCTTCTCCCTTATAGTTATTGACCATCGTTATAATATTACGATCACCATCACGAACATAGACTACTTGTGAGGATTTATTAAATAATGGTTTGTCATCCTTACCAACATAAAAGCCATAAAAGGCTTGGGCGGATGAAATTAAGCTTATCCCTAGTAAAAAAGTTGTCAGCAAGATAAAAAAACGAGCCATTAATATCTTCTCTGTTTTCGTGGCCAATGATATTGCTTACCGATAAAGAGACGATTGAGTACCAAGACCAAAGGCATAGATACTGCTAAAGCATACAAAAATGCATTATCAACAAAAAATTGATATTGCAAAAAGCAACTAAATAGAGCAATCCAAGCACCAAATATAATGCGAGCGAATGCGCTATTAGGCGTCGTTATAGGATCAGATAACATTAAAAAGGCAAAAATAAGTATCGCACCATTTTGTAATTGATGCAGTGGAAGTGCCAATGGAGCATCTAACCAATAGGCACGAATAAAAATTAGGCCTATAAATGTAGCAATAAAACTAATGGATGTTAACATCCGTGAAATACCCAGTAGCAGTATTAAACCCAAGCTGGCTAATAATAAAATAAACCACATTCCCTGCCCCCACTGACCTGAATCAGCCCAAGTTTCTGGAACAAGAAGTAAAACCATCACAATACCGATATTGGATGGATTAAAAATATGTTTATCACCACAGCGAATAATAAATTTACTACTAATCGCAATAATTGCTGCTAATACCATCCACATCCAGCTTGAAGAGTGTAGCAAAATCAATATAGACATCATTGAATTAAGCGTGCTCAATAAATTAATGGGCAGTTTAAAATAACGAGAAAAAGCTATTTGTGTTATTACACCTGCAGCGATAGTCAATACAACATGCATGGGGTGCATTAATACATCAAGGTAAAAAGTAGCCCATACAAATAGACCAACTTGAACAAAAAATTGATAATAGCGTGTATCAATTGCTTGTAATATATTACTTGTTGTTAATGGGTAAGGAATGGAATGTGTCATAGTGCATGTTTATATTTTAAGCATCAAATGTCTCTGTTATACAAAACAATTTTTTGCAAATGAATTTATTATTAGGCAACTATTCTACAGAATAAATGACAAAAAGGGGAGTGCTTAAGAAAGATCCCTCCGCTCCTACTATTTATAGGAGCATCAGAGCTTAGAAAATCAAGAACAGCATTCGCTAATTCTTGTTTATGTTGACGTCGTTTTGTAGAACGACTTTTTGTATGAACACCCGCTTTGCGGAATTTAGCAGCCTGTGCAACTAGATTCCGAGGGCGGCGAGGCTTGTTATGTTTATTCGACATAACATCTCCTTGTCGCATTGCGACTCAATTAGGAAGTAAAGCTTAAGCCCTACCTCCCTTATAAATATAAAGGATTACTTATCCTTTAACACAAATGACTTGCTTTAGTGTATGGACGATATCGACTAAGTCCTGTTGATCTTTCATCACCTTATCAATATTTTTATAAGCTGCTGGTATCTCATCCACAACACCTTTATCTTTTCTACACTCTATACCTTGGGTCATCTGTTCTAAATCAAAACGATTAAATTTCCGCTTTGCTGCTGCACGACTCATCTTTCGCCCTGCTCCATGGGAACAAGAACAAAGGGATGCTTTACTACCTTTACCACGCACGATAAATGATTTTGCTCCCATGCTACCAGGGATAATACCTAATTCATCATGATAAGCACTGATTGCTCCTTTGCGCGTGATAAAGACATTTTCACCATAATGTGTTTCTTGCTGTACATAGTTATGATGACAATTAATCGCTTCTTTGGTTGCTTTAAATTTAGGCAACTGACCTTGTAGAGCAGAAACAACTAAACGCATCATTTCACGACGATTAATCATCGCATAATCCTGCGCCCACATCACTGCTTCAACATAATCATCAAAGTGTTCAGCACCCTCACTAAAATAAGCCAAATCTTTGTCAGGTAAATTTCCTAATTGTCGCCCCATGTCTTTTTGAGCTAAATTAATAAAATATCGACCCATGACATTGCCAATACCACGACTACCTGAGTGCAACATAATCCAAACATCATCACTTTCATCAATACATAGTTCAATAAAGTGATTACCACCACCCAAAGTTGCTAATTGGCGCCCCCATGTTCGATGAAAATTGCGCATCATTTTAGTTAAGCTTGGATGCTTGGCTAGAATTAAATCTAGTGGTCTATCCATGCCATTGAGAATCGATGCTTTAACACGATGTTCTTTATGCATATTAAACCCCACAGGAATACTTGCCTCTATTGAGGAGCGTGCTTTACGCAAGCTATCAGGTAAATCATGTGCTTTTAATGAAATACGTACTGCGTTCATTCCACAGCCAATATCTACACCAACAGCAGCAGGTATAATTGCTCCCTTAGTAGGAATCACTGAGCCAACTGTTGCACCTTTACCAATATGTACATCTGGCATTACAGCAATATGATGGTGAATAAAAGGGAGTTGAGCAATATTATTCAACTGTTTTATGGCATTGTTATCGATGCTATCAGTAAAGATTTTCACCGGCACTTTGCCTTTGTTTAATGCTTTTTGTATGGGCATAACCTGATACCTTAATTTAATTACTTTCAGGCATAAAAAAACCCTAGAAAGTATTACGCCATCTAGGGTTTTTTATCATGCGAAAATCGGTAAAACCGAACTAGCTGCATAAATTACTCAAGATGACATCATAGGTCTCCCAAGCAATCTGCAAAGGAGACTAGTTTTTACTATTAAGTTGTATTTTCCGCATTTATGTTCTCCAGAAATTAAGGTTTGTATCAGAACCTATTACTAGGCTATTGATCTAAAGAGTAACGATAATAATACAATATTATTTACTGTCAAGTGATTTTTGAGTGTATGACTGACTCTACGACAGTCGGTTGAAAAGTTAATAACGCTGTTAAGCTTATACTATTATCACTATATTATAACAATAAGGATATCAAAATGAAAATTTCAAGCTTATACCATTCACTTATTATTTCAGCTGGCATCTCTAGTTGCTTATTAATTTCTACTGTAAGTGCAAATCCTTTTAATCATACAGGCGGCTATCAATCACTTAATCATTGGGCTATTCAATTACAAGGTCAAAGACAAGTACCTAGAGGCTATTGCCAACGGTATGCTCAAGTTGCAAACAGTCAAGCTCGACGACGAACACAAAGTCATTGTACTAACAATATTCCATTGAACTCTTGGAATATCCGCAAACGATGGACTATTAATTATACAGGGCATTATAATTGGTGCCGTTCTGTTTCAAGTTATTCTTCAGGCAATGAAACACGAAGCAGAGAGTATCGACTTAAAAGCTGCATTATTGCTAACCAACGTTTAACCATAGTAAAATGTAGACATAATGATAAGGTTCATAAAGCGGCCGCTCGTGGTGATATTAACTATGTACGTCGTTGTTTAAATATTGGGTTTCCCGTCAATTCACGTGAACACAATAACTGGACACCATTACACTCTGCTGCTCGCAGTGGTCAATACAATGTTGTTCAGTTATTAGTTAATAGAAGAGCGGCTATTAATGCTAAAGATCGTCATCAACGTACGCCTTTAGATCAAGCAAGGTTAAGCGGAAGACAGTCAGTGATTAATTACTTAATGCGTCGTGGTGCTTATTAATAAAAGCACACAAATAATAGGCACAAAAAAA
>JAGLEV010000045.1 GCA_023144895.1 Thiotrichaceae bacterium | reverse complement strand
TATCACACATCGTCAAGAGCACTTAACACCGGTGCAATCGATGAAAAAATGGTACGCTAAGAAACCTGAAGTTTTAAGAAGAAAGTTTATGATCTATCAGGACTTGACAATTATGCCTTTAGTTTAGAGTTACAAACGGGTAAACCGTTTGATATTGATGATGGGTTTGAGATTTCACCTGAGTCTGTAAAGTTTCACCTATTCCAATTATTAAAATAACACTTACTCCAAAATGAAATTAGAAGAAAAATATCCCAACTTTTTCATTCCTTTTGATGAAGAAGAGGAGGACATAATGAGAGCTATAGAGAATGATGATCTTCAACCAGATGAACACTCTGAAGCGAATATGACAATGCCTGAAATAGATAAGTTTGACAGATTCTAAAATTCACATACAATGTAAGTATAAATATTACAATTAATTACAAAGAGTATGAATACTATGTCTACTGTACCATTTACCTTTCGCTTAGAAGAAACTGTGAAAACACAACTTGAAGAAGAAGCAAATAGTGATGAACGCTCAGCTTCATATATAGCTTCAAGGGCTATCAAACAATATTTAGATAACCGCAGATATGAACGCCTTGCAATGGAAGAAGCAGTAAAAGAAGCAGATAAAGGTGTGTTTATTTCTAGTCAATCAATGAGAGCGTGGTTTGCCTCAATCGGTACTGATGAAGAGTTAGCTTCACCAAAGCCCGACGTATTTCTTAAAGAAAAATAAAAATGGAACTTATATTTCTTAGCAAAACCAAGCAGGATTTTCTGTGGGTGCATAAATACTATCAACGCGTATTTCCAGAAGGGGCAAAAAATGCCTTGGCTCAATTTGATGCAATGGAAGAGCTGTTGTTGAATAACCCTTATATTGGCAGAAAAAAATATGGTGATGTAAGAACGTTACCCATACCTAGAACACCTTTCTCTTATCGTTATCGAGTAACAAGTACACATATTGAAATTATTCGAATATGGGATGATAGACAAAAAGGTTAAAATATGTTGTTTAATGAATTCATAGATTATGACCAAGGCACCAAGTAACTCAGTACCATTAATTCCTATTTCTTCTAAAGAAAAACAGGAGTTAGCAGCTATAAAGAGGCTTTTTTTTCATTAGTAGCCCAAATGAAGAATATGAAAGAATCTTTACCACTGAATCTTTCATCAGTTTACCCTGAAGCCAATACTTTAGAAGTATCGTATGAACAGTTATCAGATTTAAAAAAATGCTTAGATAGCTGTCAGGTACCGTGTGATCATGCATATATTCCAGAAAGGAGCTATGCTCTTTACAAAACTATGGTGCTATTACCTAAAAAACTAGGGTTCAATAATACAGCTCAAAATATGACAGACATAAAAAAACCCATAAAACTATTTTCACAGTTTTATGGGCTATTTTAGGTTTTATAAGACCTTGAATTGGTGGAGGCGGGGGGAATCGAACCCCCGTCCGTAAATCCTCTGCCTGTAGGCGCTACATGCTTAGTTTCCGTTTTTAATTTCGCGCCTTACACCCAACGGTCAGGGTATCAATTTGCTAGTCCAGATAAAGTTTAACGAATCCATACTGAACATATTTCATCGCGAGCCTATTATGCGACCCTAGGACCACCGATATAGGCATCGAATGGAGTAGGGCTAGCGTTATGCTGCTAGAGCGTAGTTGTCGTCGTTGGCAACTATAGTTAACAGTTAGAATTTAAGTGGTCACTGTATCCACTGCATGCTCCCCAGGTTTTGTAATCCACGTCGAAGCCAAGTCGCCCCCGTAGTGTTTCCTGTGAGTCTTAAATATAGGCTTAAAATAGAATAAATCAATAGCTCATACTCAAGAAGCTGACAGGATACTGTGATTGAAAGTTCCTGTCACCCTAAATTTGATAGAATGTTACGTTGAGAGCTTTATGAGCCTAAACTTTCACAATATCTGTATCAAAACACTGATTGACGCACCCTTTGCCTTACTCTTACAAAAAATTGTGCTCATACAAAGCGGCTAAGTTATAATAGTAACTGAACTGAATGGAGTTATTCTAATGAAAATTATTGCAGTATACCCAGGTACTTTTGATCCTGTGACTAATGGTCACCTTGATCTTGTTGAGCGAGCTTCTAAGTTATTTCAGCATGTTGTCATTGCGGTGGCTAGAAGTGATAAAAAACAGCCAATGTTCTCATTTGATGAACGTATTGCACTCACCACATCACTTTGTAAGAAGTGGTCTAATATCTCGGTTATCGGTTTTGATAACTTACTTGTTGATTTTGTTAGCCAGCAGAATGCCAGTGTTATTATTCGTGGCTTACGAGCAATATCAGATTTTGAATATGAATTTCAGCTAGCCAGTATGAATCGTCATTTAGCACCCAATGTAGAGTCTGTCTTTTTGACACCTTCAGAGCAACATGCTTTTATTTCTTCATCTTTAGTGAAAGAGGTAGCAATGTTAGGTGGCGATGTATCGGGCTTTGTGCCTATCGATGTGCAAGTGGCACTTAATAGTAAATTAAAATAATCATAGAAAACTCTACATGACAAGAGCCTTCTATGATTCAGTCTACTTAGTTAAATGAAACGGGTGAGACAAAGCCACGAACAACATTCAGTACTCGACCTAACCAAAGTCTAGAGCCTGACTCATGAACAATAATTTGATCTTTACCATGAATATAAGGATCACGCATTTGTCCACGTCTGATCGCTTTTAAGTTCAAATTATAGGCCTTAAATTGACCCTTTGGATTCGGTCTAAATAAAACAACCTTTTTAGAATCAGCAAGGTCTGTCATGCCACCTGCCATTGCAATTGCCTGTGATACGGTGGTTGCTGTTTTTAGTGGAAATACCCCTGCCTTATTAACACGTCCTCCCACAGTGACTTCTCTACTTGTTTGTTCTTGGATAAAAATACTCACCTGTGGGTTTTGTAAGTAATTTTTAGAGAGATTACGAGCAATTCTTTTCTCTAATTGCTCTTGGCTCAATCCTGACACCATTAGCGTACCTATCAGTGGTAATGTTATCCGACCATTTTGATCCACTCGTGTTTTCCCTGATAGCTCGGCAACACGAAATACATTAATTTCAAGTAGATCATTAGGAGAAATTTTATAAGCACCTTGTGAGCTCGGTGTGTACTGCAACTCATTGAGATTAGAAAAAACTTTGCTAGCATCTTCTGAGTTACGGTTGAGTAATTTATTCAATCCGCCACTTATCCCTGAGCCACTAGCCCCTGAATTGTAAGATTTTGATGAACCTGAGTTAGAGCAACCACTAATAAGGATACTGAATGCTATAACGAGAATAGTTGAGGAAGTTTTTAAACACGAATGTTTCATTGTAGATACCTTTGTAAGCCCATCGTTCTTTGTTTAGGAATGAGTCTGTTTGTATTACATCTCGGTAGTGTGTTTCTGCTGTTTTACTATAAGTGGTTTAAATATAACGATACTCTGTCATTTTTTGGAGGGAGTGTGAGTGAATATTGGCTTATACTTAAGGTCTATATTCTTAAGGGCTTTGTTGTGTCAAGCACCCTAAGAGGGCTTAGATTTCTATCAGGAAGATTCCATGTTTAAACTATTGCTTCGAATTATTTTGCTGTGCCTTTGTGTCGGTTTATTGTATCGCCTATTTATTATCGCACCAGGAATACCTATCTCTGTGATGACAAGAGCTATTGTTACTGAAAATCAATTACTTGAGGTCGTTGAATCCAATCCAAAACATGCTTTTGGGCATCATCGTTTAGCGGAATTAGCCTTAATTCAGAATGATGATGAAATGGCAGAGCATCATGCCTTAGCTACATTGCTAAATAATCCAGCTAATGGTATGGCGATGATGATTTTGATGCAGTTATCTGAAAAAGATAATAAACCTTTAGCTTATGAGGCGGTAAAGCTAGGTTCCAACTTGTGGCCTGCTCATGATCGATTGCAATGGAGTGTGGCAGCTTATTGGGCGCGTCAAAATGATTTATATCGTGCGATGGATGCATGGAATGTTGTGTTGTCTCAAGAGCCAGAAAAAGAGTTTTATCTGGAATCTACAGCGGCGCTAAGGATATTTCCTATTTTTGAAACCTTGGTAAATAACAAGAAGGCTAGAGTTGTCTTTGATGAATATATTCTTCAACGACCTAGGTGGTGGATGGAGTTTTTTAAATACTTACAAAGCCAGCCTAATAACTATAATGTCGTTAACTATCTTTATAATAAGATGGGTGAGAGTCGACCACACTCACAGAAAAATGTTGATGATTTTATTGGCTATCTTGCTGCTGAAGGGCGCTGGAATAGAGCCTTTAAGTTATGGAAAAGACAGTATGTCGATTATAAAGCAGGAATGTCAGGGATGATTAATAATGGTAGCTTTGAGGCAAATCATTTTAATGATCTCTTTAGCTGGAATATTACTAACTACAATAAAGTTCGAGTACGAATCGATAAATTAAGTGTTGAAGACGGTGCACATAGTCTTAAAGTGAGCTTAAATGATTGGACTGATTCTTATTGGGGTTATATTTGGCAGCTCTTTGTATTACCTGAAGGACGCTATCGCTTACAGTTTAAAGCCAGAGCTTCACTCGATTCGGTACGAGGATTAAAGTGGCGGTTAGAGTGTAAAGGTTCTGCGGATGCTAAAACTCAACCACATGTTTTATCGGTGAGTAAAGAAGTGATCGATTCACCTGAGTGGAAATCTTTTTCAATGACCTTTAAAGTGCCTCGAAATAAGAGCTGTAAGGCACAAAAGCTCTACCTCATCACTGCGGGATCTAGTACCGCAGATCAGCGGGTCAGAGGTGATGTTTGGTTTGATAGCTTTTCTTTAAGTCGCTATTGAGGCGGTCCATCATAGGTTACAACATCACTAATAGGGAGTTTTAGCCTTGATGTTTGATGTAAAATTTCAATCAAAACAGAACAACGTTGGTCACTATCATAGTGTTGGAAAATACCATTCAGCCCTTTGAAGGAACCTTCTTGTTCTATGGTAATAATATCGCCGTTTTTGTGTCGATCTAATGCAAAAGCATGATCAGACAAATAGGCTTCGTTATATTTGAGGTGCGCAATAATTTCACTAGGGACACGAGCATACTTCATGCCAAAGCGAACAAAGTCACTGATACCATAAGTCGAACGAACAGATCCCCAGTTATCCGTGGTTTGATTGAGTTGTATAAAAACATAACGAGGAAATAAAGGCTCTGTCGTTATTTTCATTTTGCCACGATTCTTACGCGAACGTTGAGTCAGAGGAAGATAGGTAATATAACCTTGATTATCGAGTTGTTCTCTAGCGTATTGTTCTTTTCGTACCTTGGTTGTTAGAAGCCACCAGTCTTTATCATTTGTTGGAGTCGTCATAGTCTTGAGCCTGCCTTTTAAAATGAATGTTGTTATGTATTATTATGTTGCAATACGCGTCAAGTATTGTGGTCTTTTGTGCCCATAATCAGTAGTATAATTGTTTTAATAGCATAAGTTTGTATAATCTTTATGCTTATCTGTCGTTATTTAAGTCTTCAATTTAGCCTTTCGTTATTTGCTCAATAAAGCACTTAGCTGCATTGGATAAGCTACATTGAGCATGATGGATAATCCCCAATTCTCGTTGCCATTCTATTCCTTGTAGTGAGATGCTTTCTAGTGAGTCATTCACCATTGTTTGAGGTAGTACGCTCCATCCCAAACCGATTTGTACCATTGAGCGTATTGTTTCTAGATAATTTGTTTCCAGTCCAATTTTTAATCTAACCCTGTGGTGCAAAAAAGGTTGTTCTATGAGCTGACGAGTATGTGTTCCCTGTTCTGGTAATATCGCAGGATACTGACTTAAATCTGACAACTCCGTGGGGTTATTATGCAGAAGTGGATGTTCTTTTCCAACTGCTAAAACTAGGGGGTCAGTCCATAATTTAATGTAGTTGATCGTTTTTTTGTCTTGTGGTGGTAAAGTAATCATTGCCAATTCATAGTGGGTGCTGGTTATTTCACGGTAAGCTCCTTCTGATCCCATAAAGGCTAGATCAATAGCGACTTGAGGATATGTGTTGGTAAAGATATTAAGGGGAGTGGGAAGGTGATGAATACCAATATGATGTGAAGTAATTAGCTTGAGAGGGCCCGTGACTTTTCCTTCTAAATCATTAATAACTCGCTGGCTCTCTGCGATACTAAGACAAATATTTTGTGCAATAGGTAATAAAGCATGCCCTGCTTCATTCAAAATAATTTTACGTTCAATGCGATCAAATAGAGGCTTACCCAGCTGCTTTTCTAAGACGGCAATCCGTTTACTGATCGTCGGTTGGGTGGTAAAAAGCTTGTCGGCCGCTTTAGTAAAGGATTGCATCTCATAAACGACAAGAAAGGCTTGGTAGTTGTATAAATTCATAACTCTCCTTATAACTATTCCAATAGGGAATGAAAATAATGAAAAACCATCATTAGAGTTATTCTAAAGCTCCCGTTATACTCTTTCTAGTCAAATTATTTATAACTGTCGGAGTGTCAAATGACGGGTAAAACTTTATACGATAAAATCTGGGATGCACATGTGGTGCGTGAAGATGCTAGTGGGTCAACATTACTTTATATTGATCGGCATTTAGTTCATGAGGTGACTTCCCCCCAAGCTTTCGAAGGCTTGCGCTTAGCCGATCGAAATTTATGGCGTAAGGCTTCGATTGTTGCTGTACCTGATCATAATGTACCGACAACCTCAGAGCATCGTGGTAATGGTACGGCAGGCATTGATGACCCTGTGGCAAAATTACAAATCGAAACCCTGAATGATAACTGCCGAGATTTTAAATTAACACAATTTAAAATAGATGATATTCGCCAAGGTATTGTGCATGTCATTGGTCCAGAGCAAGGTGCAATCTTGCCAGGAATGACGGTTGTTTGTGGTGATTCACATACTTCAACACATGGTGCTTTTGGTGCTTTAGCACATGGTATTGGTACTTCTGAAGTTGAGCATGTGATGGCAACACAGTGTTTAATTCAGAAAAAAATGCAAAATATGCAGATAGTGATCAAAGGCTCAGTGGCTAAGGGAGTAACGGCTAAAGATATTGTGCTCGCTATTATTGGCAAAATCGGTACAGCAGGCGGTACGGGTTATGCCATTGAATTTGCAGGAAAGGGGATTACCGATTTATCAATGGAAGGACGGATGACAGTCTGTAATATGGCCATTGAAGCGGGAGCACGAGCTGGCATGATCGCGGTTGATCAAACCACCATTGATTATGTTAAAGGTCGTCCTTATTCACCTAAGGCAGAACATTGGGATACGGCTGTCAATCAATGGCAAGACTTACACAGTGATAGTGATGCTGTTTTTGATCAGGTGATTAGCCTTAATGGTGCTGAGATTAAGCCTCAAGTGACTTGGGGGACTTCACCAGAAATGGTATTGGCTATTGATAAAAATGTTCCTGACCCTAGCCAAGAGCAAGACCCTGTTAAGCGTGTAGCGATTGAAGCGGCGCTTGAGTATATGGGTCTAGAAGCGAATCAAGCGATGACGGATATTCGTGTCGATAAAGTATTTATTGGTTCTTGTACTAATTCGCGAATTGAAGATATTCGTGAAGCAGCCAAGTTAGCGAAGGGGGCTAAAGTCAGCAGCAATATACTGTTGGCAATGGTTGTGCCAGGTTCTGGACTCGTCAAGCAACAAGCTGAGAAAGAAGGTTTGGATAAAATCCTCATTGAAGCGGGTTTTGAATGGCGAGAGCCAGGTTGCTCTATGTGCTTAGCAATGAATGCCGATAAGCTAGAAAGTGGTGAACGTTGTGCATCAACTTCCAATAGAAATTTTGAAGGTCGCCAAGGGCAGGGTGGACGTACCCATTTAGTCAGCCCTGCAATGGCAGTAGCAGCAGCTATTCATGGTCGATTTACCGATAGTAGAGGAGAGGTATAATGGATAAGTTTACAGTACATCAAGGTGTCGTCATTCCATTAGATCGTTCCAATGTTGATACCGATGCTATTATCCCTAAGCAATATTTAAAATCCATTAAACGCTCAGGTTTTGGGGTCACATTATTTGATGATTGGCGCTATGTTAAAGCGGGTGAGCCAGATATGGATCACTCCAAGCGTGAAATCAATACTGATTTTGTTTTGAATCAAAGCCGTTATAAATCAGGCTCTATTTTACTTTCACGAGAAAACTTTGGCTGTGGCTCTTCACGTGAACATGCTGTCTGGGCGTTGACTGATTATGGTATTCGTGTCGTTATTGCTCCTAGTTATGCTGATATCTTCTTTAATAATAGCTTTAAGAATGGATTACTACCGATTGTTTTAGAGGAATCAATTGTCGATAAGCTATTCTCCAGTGTGGCAGACGAAACGGGTTATTCTTTGATAGTGAACTTAGAGACACAGCAAGTGGCTACTCACGATGGTGAGCATTATCACTTTGAAATTGATACGTTTAGAAAACATAGCCTATTGAATGGACTTGACGATATTGGTTTGACCTTGCAACATACAGCATCAATTCGTGACTATGAGGCAAAGCGACAGCAAGAAGCTCCATGGTTATTTTATGAAGAAAGTGAAGGCTAAGATGACAAAACAAATACTCGTACTACCGGGCGATGGAATCGGTAAAGAAATTATTGCAGAAGCAGTAAAAATCCTTGCAGTATTATGCGATGATTTTGCATTAGATGTAGAAATTACCGAAGGAGTGATTGGTGGGGCAGCTTATGATGCATACAGTCATCCTTATCCTGAGGAAACGAAAACTCAGGCACGTATCGCGGATGCTATTTTATTAGGCTCAGTGGGTGGTTATGAATATGACAAGCTACCAAGAGATTTGCGCCCTGAACGGGGATTGTTAGGAATACGTGCTGATCTTGGTTTGTTTTCTAATTTACGTCCTGCGATTCTTAATACTGAGCTTGCTGATGCTTCATCACTAAAACCAGAAGTGGTTGCTGGCTTGGATATTATGATTGTTCGTGAACTGACTGGAGGCATTTATTTTGGTGAGCCTCGGGGTATTCGTGAGCTAGAAAGTGGTGAAAAACAAGGCTATAACACTTTAATTTATAAAGAATCAGAGATTGAACGTATTGCTCATTCTGCTTTTAAAATTGCAATGAAGCGTGATAAGCGTTTATGTTCAGTGGATAAGGCAAATGTGTTAGAAGTCATGGAGCTTTGGCATGAAGTCGTTGAGCGTGTGGCTAAGGAATATCCTGAGGTTGAGTTAAGCCACATGTATGTTGATAATGCAGCAATGCAATTAGTCAAAGATCCTAAGCAGTTTGACGTTATGGTGACAGGCAATATGTTTGGTGACATTTTATCGGATGCGGCGGCGATGTTAACAGGCTCTATTGGTATGTTGCCTTCAGCTTCTTTAGATATTAATGGTAAGGGAATGTATGAACCAATCCATGGTTCTGCTCCTGATATCGCTGGGAAGAATATAGCAAATCCACTGGCAACGATTATGTCAGTGAGTATGTTGTTACGTTATTCTTTAGATGAAGAGGCTCTAGCACAAAAAATTGATGCTGCTGTGGAAGCGGTATTGAAAAATGGTCTGCGAACTCAGGATATTGCCACTGATGGTGATCATGTTGTGAGTACATCCGCAATGGGTGATGCTGTTGCCATTGCTTTACGGGATTTAAAATAATGACAAAGACTTATGATGTTGCTGTTGTTGGAGCAACGGGCGCGGTTGGCGAGACCATGCTAGAAATATTGGCTGAGCGTAAGTTCCCAGTGGGTACTGTCTATGCACTAGCGAGTGAACGTTCGGTTGGAAAGCGGGTTAAATTTGGAGATAAGTTACTCAAAGTTGAAAATTTAGCAATGTTTGATTTCTCTAAAGTACAAATTGGCTTATTTTCACCTGGTGGTGCCGTTTCAGCAGAATATGCCCCTAAAGCGGCAGAGCAGGGCTGTATTGTTATTGATAATACCGCACACTTTCGTTATGACGATGATATTCCATTAGTTGTGCCAGAGGTTAATCCTGATGCCGTTGCGGGTTATACGCAACGAGGAATCATTGCTAACCCTAATTGTTCAACCATTCAGATGTTGGTCGCACTTAAACCTTTACATGATGCGGCTAAAATTACACGAATCAATGTGGCAACCTATCAAGCAGTTTCAGGTACAGGTAACCCTGCTATTAAAGAGTTAGCGGGGCAAACAGCAAAATTATTGAATGGTCAATCAATTGATAAGCCTAAGGTCTATCCTCATCAAATTGCTTTTAATGTTATTCCACAAATTGATGTTTTCCTTGAAAATGGTTATACCAAAGAGGAAATGAAAATGGTCTGGGAGACGAATAAGATTCTTGATGAAAATATCTTAGTTAATCCTACCGCTGTACGTGTTCCTGTTTTTTATGGTCATTCTGAGGCTGTACATATAGAGACTGAGCGTAAATTGACTGCTGAACAGGCAAAAGAGTTACTGGATAAGCAAGAGGGTGTGCAAGTGATTGATGATCGTGAGGAAGGGGGTTACCCTACTGCGATTGCTAATGGTGCTAATAATGATCCTGTCTATGTTGGACGTATTCGTGAAGATATTTCTCATGACAAAGGTTTAAATCTTTGGGTTGTTGCTGATAATGTACGCAAAGGAGCGGCATTAAATAGTATTCAGATTGCTGAGCTGTTGATAAAAAAATATATTTAACAATAGATTGTCTCATTATTATTAAATAAAAAAGCAAGGGTTTCCGCTATAAAAAAGGAAGCTCTTGCGATAATGTTGTTATCCTCTAATAGCTTTTCCCCTGCCAATGAATCACTTAGCTAACTGCTCCTTTTCCAACTTTTCAATACGCTCCAATGTATCTCCTAGTCGATCAAACTCATTATGGTAGTTATTCTGTTCAACATAGCTCGTTACCGTGTTTTTAATTTCTAGTGCATATTCACCAACAACAGGCATTTTGGCAAAAAGGCTAAGTACCCAGAAGATTAGGGCGATAACAATAGAGGCACCGATCACTGTGCCTAGCCCACGAAAAATTCCAGCAATAAAATTAGTCCATACAATACGCCATGGGTTAGAGGTGTAACGAATAAATTCATCCAATGCAAGTGTTGCTTTTTGTAGATTTTTTTCCATGGTTTTTCTTACCCTTTAGTGATGTGTATGGTACGTTGTTTGATCGGGGGAATAGTATTAATTGATGGTGCAATAACGCATGCAGCGAGCTAAATTATAGCTACCTCATCTTAGATTCAGTTTCAATCGCATGGAGTTGCTCACGAATTGCTTCCTCATCGACCATTATCTTTGACTCACTTAATATCCACAAACAAAACTCACTACCTTTCCCTAAGCTAGACTCAACCGTAATATTACCACCATAGCGACGAATAAGAGAGTAGCTAACACTCAATCCTAGCCCAGTGCCTTCGCCTGTTTCTTTGGTGCTGAAAAAGGGGTTAAATATTTGCTGTTGTACTTCTTTAGCAATACCGACTCCATTGTCTTTAACCGATAATACGATGCCTTTATTATCCCAGTTTTTGCTTTGTATGCGAATGTGTCCATCACTTGAAGAAATTGCATGAACCGCATTAACAATCAGGTTAATTAATACTTGTTGACATTCTTGGGAATTAATTTCTATCCAATGTGTAGCTTGAAGGTCTTGCTCAATAACAAACTCTTTTTCATTTTGTAAGTGCTTAATAAGTTTTAGTGAGTTTTTTACTAATTCATTAATATCAATGGGTTGAATATATCCAGCATATTCATTAGGACGAGCATATTGAAGTAGGTTATTAATAATATCTTTAATGCGATAAACTTGTTCAATGGCAATATCAATTTCATCCTGTACAGGAGCGACTGCATCACCTAGCTGAGTGATCATGATATCTAAATTACCAAGAATAACAGCGGTAGGATTATTGATTTCATGGGCAACCCCTGCAGTAAATTCTCCTAAAGCAGCAAGCTTTTCAGCAATAACGAGTTGCTGTCGTGTTTCACGTAGTAGTTGGATAGTACGACTAAGATCATCATTTTTTTTCTGTAGTTCAGTGGTGCGTTCAATCACCTTGTTTTCTAATTCATTGGCATTTTCTTGAATAATTTTTTCTCGATGTTCGAGTTGTTCAAGCATGGCATCAAACTCCGTTGCCAAAAGACCTATTTCATCTTTAGACTGAATAGCACCGACTCGTCTTATTTTACCTTTTTGAGTGGATTTAATCACTTTACTAATCGTTTCTATCGGGCTAAAAATAGATTGTGCGCCACGAATAGCAAGCAAAATAGAAACTAACATGAGAATAAAAGTAAAAAAGATGAAAATACCCAAGGCTTTCCATAAGGCATCACGAAAAGGAGTCTCAAGAAAGCCAGCATAAAGCATACCAACACGCTTACCATCAACATCGGTAATAGGCTCATAGGATGAAATATACCAATCACTAACGACAAAAGCACGGTCAATCCATGTCTTACCATTATCTAAAACCTGTGTACGCACCTCGTTAGACACCCGTGTACCCAAGGCACGTTCACCCTTGAGGGAAACATTGGTATTAATGCGTATATCATCAAGAAATACTGTGACTGTTCCAATACTGTCGGGCGGTAGATTGCCAGGTGCATAAACCAAGTCCCTGATTGCATCAACAAAAGTCTTATTCTCATTAAGCAATAGACCACCATCGAGTAGAGCAATGACCGTATCATCCTTATCTTTAATAGGGTACAAAGCACGGATCATCATTGCACGATCTTCAATCGTTTTATAAGTACATCTTGCCCGCTCTGTTTTAATCAACGGAAGGTGGACTTGTTGTGCTAGATCTTTTGATATTTTTTGTAGTTCTTCAGTGGAAAATATCTCAATACCAACATGAGGTTCTCCTTGCAATGCTTTTAATAAAGAGGAGGATTGGCGAAGACTTTGTTGTCCTTTAAACTGGGGGTCAATCATGTATAGTTTTAAATAAGCAAAGCCATGACTGTGTTTTAGTAGATCAACTTGTTGTTGATAGGAAGATTTATTCTCAGCCTGAAAAGCGGTGCGAAAAGTGTAAGAGTTGGATAAAGACTTTAGTGAGTTGAGGTAATCTTTTTGAATCCGTTGAAAAATATTATGAGAAACAGAGAGGTCAGTATTTACTTTGAGAAAGAGTTGCTCATAAGTAAAGTTTTTGCCCCAAATAATAGCAAAGATAAAAGCAATAGGTATAATGATTAAAATAGGAAATAGCACTATAAATAGTATCTTATAGCGTATTGTTGTGCAGATTCTATTTAAAAAACGACTGATAATACTCTCTTTTTCAGGTTTCATATTATAGGATTTCTTCATCCTCAGATTTCCAGCGTTTTACTTTACGCTCTAATGTTTTCCTTGAAACACCTAAGCGTCGAGCCGCCGCAGATTTATTGCCTTCTTCGTCTTTAAGAATATTGATAATATGTTGCTTTTCAATGCTTTCAAGCTTTTCATCTTGTGGTTGATTTGTTGCCTCCGTATTGCCAAAATAGTGTAGATTAATGCACTGCTGAGGGCTTTTCTTCAGTAATATGCAACGTTCAATAACATTTTTAAGTTCACGTACATTGCCAGGCCAGTCATAGTTTTGTAAACAGAGTAGGTCTTGGTTTCTGATATCAGGGGGTTGAATCCCTATCTCAGTAGACAGCATAGAGGCAAAGTGTTCAACCAAGGTCGGCAAGTCATCCATGCGTTCTCGTAATGCAGGGAGGCGGACACTGATAACATTGAGTCGATAGTACAAATCAGCACGGAATAAACCTTTGTCTACCGCTTCTTTGAGGTTTCGATTGGTCGCAGCAATAATACGTACATTGATAGGGACTTCACGATTCGCTCCCACAGGACGAATAGAGCACTCCTCTAAAACACGCAGTAAGTGAACTTGCATCGACAAGGGCATTTCACCTATTTCATCCAAAAATAAAGTTCCACCATCGGCATAGGTAAATAAGCCTTCCCGTGATTGTTGTGCGCCAGTAAATGCACCTTTGGTATGCCCAAATAACTCACTTTCTAATAATTCTGCCGTAATAGCCCCACAGTTGATGGGAACAAAGCTGCCTTTACGCTCAC
Source organism: Thiotrichaceae bacterium (assembly GCA_023144895.1). Taxonomy (GTDB): domain Bacteria; phylum Pseudomonadota; class Gammaproteobacteria; order Thiotrichales; family Thiotrichaceae; genus HyVt-477. The sequence goes on along the minus strand of JAGLEV010000045.1, from coordinate 10,264 downwards.
TCCAACGGTGTAATGCACGGGCAGCAAGCTCTTTACCTGTACCTGATTCACCTTCGATTAAAACAGTGGCTGGCATAGAGGCGACTTGATTAAGTACCTCATAAACTCTTTTCATTGGGGCAGAATTACCAATCATCCCGCTGTCATAAAGCTGATCGACTTGGCGTTTTAATACAACATTTTCACGGCGTACTTGCTGCTGTTGTAAAGCATTTTCGATGGCTGCTAGCATTTGCTGCATCCTAAAAGGCTTCATAATAAAATCAGCAGCGCCTGCTTTGAGTGCAGCAATTGCTATGGCTAAGTTGGCATGTGCAGTAATAAAGATAACGGAGGTCGTACCCTCTTGCTGGCGTATTTCAGAAATCCAATCTAAACCAGACTTATCGGGTAGACGAATATCAGAAATAATCAAGTCAAAGTGACAACGTTGGCGTAATTTTTCTGCACTCTGAGCATCCTTAGCAACCTCAATAAGACCAAAGTAGGGTGCTAGCCCTTTGTGTAAGAAACGACGAATCCCTGGTTCATCATCAACAATCAATACCGAGTTACGTTTGAATTGATCGATTTCCTGTTTTTTATCACTGCTATTGGGTTTTATATTACTCATTTTTTCCTATCTTAATGTTGCCCTTTGTCTCATGGTCTTTTTCTCGATGGGACAATTTAACTATATTATGTCGTATTTCCCTGTAAGGAGTTATATCCTTAGATTGGTATTCATTACTTTTTATTACAGAGTTTTTTATCGAAAGGTTGGCATATTCTTTGTTGATTGAGCTTATAGATAACCCGCAGTTTTTGTTGCCTCTATGAACCGTATTACAGAAGGTTTTAAAGTTTTGTGACCTGTACTTTTCATGTGTCTAACCCTATAGATACTCTTATTAAGAATACTCTCACAGTGTAGTACAAGCTGAAAACACGACGCAAGGTAATAAATTCATTCAATTTGCTATCAGCAAGCAGTACTAAAAATTTAGGTTTTCTAAAATATTTACCCTCTTGTTTTAAAAAGTAAAGGGATTAACCCCTCGATGTTGTTGTAGCGTGCTGGCAGGGCATTGTATGGACGTGATGGTGATATGGATATTGTATTGCTACCTATTATTCCTAGTGATAGGATATAGCGTTGCTTGTGCTACTGTGATGCACAATAACTTTGTGCTAGTGGGTCGGTTAAATACCATTAAAAAATAAGGATATTAACTGGCTATCTAATCTATTGATGCAAATGGCTAATAAATAGTCATATTATTGAGCAAGCCTTTGACGTTGGCTTAACTCTGAAAGAGGGTCAGAAAATCATTTAAACAGGTATTCAATTCGGAGATTTCGATATGACCGATTTAAGCACAGAACAAATAACCGCGATCATTCTTGCAGGTGGTAAGGGGCGGCGTTTTTCTGGTAATGATAAAGGTCTTGTACTATTTAAAGGGAAGCCATTAATTAAGCATCTTTTAGTCGCTATGAAGCCACAAGTCAGTAGCTTATTGATTAATGCTAATCGCAATCAAGAGACTTATGCAGGCTATGGTTACCCCGTGATTAATGATGTCATGTCTGACTATCAAGGTCCATTAGCAGGCTTTTCGGTGACTATGGGTCAGGTGGATACTTCACATATTATTACGCTACCTTGTGATGGCCCCTTTATATCATCAAGTTATGTTGAACGGATGCGTGTAGCACTCAATCAAAGTGATGCAGAGTTAGCGGTAGCACATGATGGAACACGCTTGCAATCAGTACATGCTTTAATCCCCATTGCTTTAAAGGATTCATTGGATAAATTCTTGGAACGAGGTGAGCGAAAAATAGGTTGTTGGTATCGACATCATAAAATAGTCAAGGTCGATTTTTCTGATTCACCTGAACTGTTTCAAAATATTAATACTGCGGAGCAGCTTACCGAACTGGAGTCTAAAGCATGATTAATTTTCCTTTACCTATACTGGGCTTTGCTGCTTGGAGTGGCACAGGTAAGACAACATTATTGACACAGTTGATTCCTTTGTTAAATGATAAAGGCTTGCAAGTGGGTTTAGTCAAACATACTCACCATACCTTTTCCATTGATCATAAGGGCAAGGATAGTTATCGCTTGCGAGAAGCGGGTGCATCTCAAGTGGTGATTGCTTCTGAACAGTGTATTGCTTCAATTTCTGACCGAAAGAGTGAAGCAGAGCCAAGTTTGCAAGAAGCACTAGCGGTAATAAATACTGAATCTTTGGATTTGATTTTAGTTGAAGGCTTTAAGGAAGAAGCGATCCCTAAAATAGAATTGCATCGAAAATCCTTAGGTAAGCCATACCTCTATCCTGAGGATTCAATGATTTTTGCTTTAGCAGAGGATAGTGATATGAGTACTCAACAATCGATACCTCATCTAGATTTAAATCAGCCTGAAGAGATAGCGATTTTTATTCAACAGTGGTTGAAATAACACAGCTTATTTTTGTCTTTGCTAGTCCATTCTAAATAGTTGCAATAAACTCCAAAGCATTACCATCAACATCACGAAAGAATAGTGCGGCTCGTCCTGAATGACTCAGGGTATAATCGATATTATTTTCTTCCAAACACTGTTTTAGTGCATCAAACTGATCAACAAAAAATGCCGCATGTCGATCCCTTCCTCCATGTTCAGGGCGACCTTCTATTGGATCTGGATTGGGTAATTCTAATAAATGTATCTCTTGGCTTTCATTAATAGTCAGCCATGCACCGCGAAAGGACATTTTAGGTCGTGTATCTTTAGCCACTAAACCCAGTATATTGCAATAAAAATATAAAGCTTTATCAAGGTCTTTGATTAAAAAGCTAACATGGGAAATCTGGGAAATAGTAAATTTAGGCATATTATTGATAATAATCTAAGTTTATATAGAACGATTTTTTTTGATAAATTCATGTGCTTGATTTTGCATTTTTTTGCGTTCAAGCAACAATTTCCAACGATTACCACCTGCCTGCTGCCACAATAAAGTAGCACGGATGCCTGCAAGCAATAAGGTGCGAATCTTTGCGGCATTACTTTTTACTGCAAGATAATCTTGATTACCATTAACAATAATTTTAGGGCCGATAGTGCTGACTGTTTGAGAATAAATATCTGCTAAACGATCCGTAATTGTCGTGTCTTCTAGCTTAAAATGATTAAGCTGACGTTGGACATCGGTAATACCATCAATAATCTTTTGAAATAAACTAGGATTAGCCTGTAACTTTTTTTGTAGGTGCAATAGATTAATACAGTAACGAGTGACTTCCAGATTTTTCTTGTCACCACTGGGGCTAAGCCCTTCACCACCAAGTTGAAAAGTTAATACTCGAAAGCCTTTATTTAGATGATTTAAGCCCTCAAAAATATCAAGAATTTCATCATTATTTTCAGTACAAAGACTATATAATGCGGTTCTATAAAGCTCAGAATCTACCTTTCCAGTATGAGCTAATTGACGCACACCTTCGGCGCATTGAAAGAGCGCACTAAGAGCGATTGTGCGGTTATAAATATTTTTTTCCATAAGACTGCTTAAACTGGTGTTTGCCTGTGGTAGATCATAGATCATAGCACAGAGCAGTCAGTCCTAAAGTGTTACTACTTACTTTTCTTTAATATCACAGTCATCCCACCAGCATTTTCCCTGTTTTTCTTGAAATAACATGCAAGCATCATATTTAATCGCTTCCTCACGGGGTTGATTAAGATGGGACTTTATCCCCCATGATCCCCAGCGGTGCCATGTTTGCGGCATATTAAACATATTAAACAGTGTCCCGCCTGAGTTTTTCCACGTTGTGAGCAATTCACCATAGAGTTCACCCATACGAGGATCTTTATTTGCCTTAGAAAAAATCTCATTCAGCTTATTATTTTCTGCTTGAGTTTTACTTTTTTCTGACCAATTGACAGCGAGATGTTGCCCACCTTCATACGCAACTAAAGAAACATCGTATTCTTTTGCTAAACTGGCTTGTTTTTTAATCAGCTTATAAGTAGCAGGTGCAGCATAAGGGTCATGCTTATTCCTGAGTACCTCAAAGACTTGATCTACTGTTTTGACATTAGAAAGTAGTGTAGGAACTGCTAATATATTTTTGCAATCACGATGTGCACGGTTAGCACAAGCATGGAAGTAGGGCGCAATAGCAAGAGCATCAACCCAACGATGGGCATCTTCATAGGCGAGAATATTCTTTGATAAATCCGTTGAGTTTTGATAACTACCCATGATCCTAATCAGTCGATCATCACTATCATCAAAGGCTTTTTCCCATATTTTAAATATCTCTACGGATCGCTTAGAGTAAAAACGGAAACCTTCACGGAAAGGATTTTTATCCTTATCTAGTGCTAGCTCACGTCCTTTATTACGCACATAATGAGCTGCCCAGAAACGACCATTCCATGTTTCATTGCTGTATTCAATCCATGCTTTTAGGTTTTTATTGAGTTTTTTATAAACTATTTTAGAAAACTCCTCAACATATTCATCATTTGCATTATGTGGAATGGTAAACCAAGGCTCAGCATTGACTTTATTTGCCAGAGCAATAAGCACTTCAACGGGAACACCTTGCTTTAAAGTGGCATCAGTACGATGTGAGCCACCCCAAACAGAGTCGCTCATCTTGGCACGTTGGCTCCAACGTAATGGTTGCTTCACACACTGGTTGAAATCATCATCTTTAAATTTATAGCAAGATTTAGGAATGTGCTGACTCGCTTCCATAAAGTTCATCATTCGTAACACCTTGAAGTTGGTGAGTAAACGAAGATAATCTGGATTGAAGACAATACGATTACGGTCTTTGAGCATAGTAACAAAGCTACGATAGTGACCATAAGCACATTCAGAAGATTGTTCTACACGTAAATGAGGGGTTCCTTCACAAATCCCCCCAGGCATAATAATACGAATATTACGAAGAGGATCTGATTTGCTGGTATCAGTAATCCGTAATATGAGGCGGTTGACCGTGGAGTTTTCAGGGCGAATATCGATAATATCTTTATTTGCAGAGAATCCCACACGTTTTGCTAAGCCATCATAGGCAAGCGTACCCACACCATCATAGAGCACGGTATAGCGTCCATAGGGAACAGCGCCACGGGGTAGGCTTTGTAAAATTAAGGTATACGCTTTTTTCCCTTCAGGGATTTTTGTTGGCCAGCCATGTTTATCATATTCAACGTCCTTATCAGAAAACTCTTTAAAGGGGCGAGCAGTACGAAATATGTCCACAAAGGGCATTGCCTGTCCAACCGTATCAGCCTCAGCTTGTGGGGCTTCGATATTAATACCTAATGAGGGAGTGAAGGCTTTAATTGTTTTACGACCATGGCGTATTAACTGCTTTGTTAGCTCTGCTTCAAACGCTTCTTTAGGTTGACTAAAATCTATCTTTAGTGATCGAGAAGTCTTGCCTAGCTCAATACCATTTTTACTATTTTTATCTTCATCTATAGATAATAGATACTGGTGAAAGTTGTAAGCAACGTGATCAGAGAAACTTTTAGGGCTAATGTTTAAGGTGCCACGAATAGTTTCAATAGAGGATTGATTGACTTTAAAGGTGACTTTTTTATTAATTTGATAACTAAAATGACCTTTATCTGAAGTTTCCCCCATCTCAATGCCAGAAACAAAGTTTAGCCCTGAGACCTGAACGGTTTTACCATCAGGTAAAGTTACTTCAAAGGTACCATGTTGGGTAAGTTGGCTAGTGAGCTGTTTTTTAAATTCTTTTTCAGGTAAGGATAAATCAATATCTAACCCAGACTTAGGAACACTATTGGCAGTGACTTGAATACCATTTTCACGATAACCATCTTCATCTAATGCAAATAATAAGGTGGCCATATTCTTGCTTTTATTGCCACGAAAAGAATGCTGGGTAATCTCAGGGCCGCCCGTACTAATTCCCAGTTCTAGATTATCAATCTTAAAGAAAACTTCTTTGCCTTCACGATACTTAAAAACACCTTTAGCCGATGTAGTGCCACGCCGTAGCCCCGTACTATAGTTAAGACCAGAGACAGGGTAACGTTTGAATTCAGGGGAGTTGTCGCCTTCTTTTTTTATTTCAGCGATATAAAATCCACCTAGGCGGAAGGTCATTGCATTTCTTGCGACAAATATAGCAAATACAAGCATAGAAATGAATAAAACGAACAGTAATAAGCGACGGGATATATTCATATGAGAAGTGAGCTTAGAAAGCTCTGATTGAGTCATCATCCATGATGCCAATGATGTTGGCATGGATAGAATGTAGATGGGTTAATCGAATCAGGAGTTTCATAATATTTTTCACCAAAATAAACAATCAAAAAACTAATATTATTTAGTTAAATACCCCTCTATACCATACGCTTAGTGTAGGAGGCTAGTTGGGTTTAATCAAGGAGCAAGGACAAAAATTGAGTTCTATTGGTATCAACGGTAGTTTTTTTTCTAGGAGGTTCTATCGTTATCATTACTGGATGTTATGATGAAAAAACAACCACTTTAGTCTATCGATGTACATTTCCATTTCTTGTTGGATTTGCCCAAAGAAGATAAGTCTCAATGGGATGAATCAGTATACTTTTTAGAAGTACGTTGTAGCGATAAGGATAAGGTAAAATAAAAGTTTAGATCCTATTGCTAAAAATTTCCCCTCTAATTCTACTCTAGGTTTTAGGAAGAAGTAACCCCCTAAGTTCTCACCCAGTGATCATCTTAAGGTAATATTGAATTTGATCAGGCGTGGTATGATAATAGCTTGCCCCTTCAAGTGAATGATTTTTCATAAGAAATATATCGATACATTGATGTGGATTAAATGATTGTAGCAATATTATATTGAAATATTGATATAGATTAAATTATTGTAAAAATAATATCGATATAGTTTGAAGAAGTATATTGCTGATAAATTTTTCTAATTCGTTATTAGTGATATGTCTACAAAAATAGTAGTTAAGTATACTCAATTGGGTATGGACTTGTATTTGCTTGTACTGACTGCTTCTTTAATCGCTAGTTAAGGAGTTATATTATGAAGCCACTTTCGTATTTACGATGGGGGTTATGTCTGGTTACGTTGGCTATTTCTGCTAATGTCAGTGGGGCTGTAAAGGAAGCACCCAGTGAGATGTCGGCAGAGACTAAAGAATGTGTCACGTGCCATAAAAAACATAATCCAGGTATTACTCAGCAGTGGGGTGCCAGTAAGCATTACCGTGCTAATGTAGGTTGTTATGAATGTCATGCTGCAGATGAGGGCGATGCAGATGCCTTTATCCATGATGGTAAAAAAGTAAAAAAACATATTTCTATTATTGTTTCCCCAAAAGACTGTGCTAACTGTCACGAGAAAGAAGTGAAAGAAGCCGTTGAATCTCATCATGCGAAAGCGGGTGCTATTATGGCATCGCTGGATAACTTACTCGCAGAAGTGGTTGAAGGTAATAGCTCATTGATTACTGAAGGCTTCCCAGAAGGCAACTCTCCTGCGGCTGTATCAGGCTGTTGGCAGTGTCATGGTTCGCGCGTTAAAGTACTCAAAGATGGTAAGTTAGATCCTGCAACATGGCCTAACACGGGTATTGGTCGAATCAATCCTGATGGTTCTGAAGGAGCTTGTACTGCATGTCACGCACGTCATGAGTTCTCAGTAGAACAAGCACGTAAGCCTGACGCTTGTGGTAAGTGTCACATGGGACCTGATCATCCTCATAAAGAGATTTATGAAGAATCTAAGCATGGTATCCAGTACAAGGCTAACAAAGAGAAGATGAACATCTCTAATCCTAAGTGGATTCCTGGTGAAGACTTCTTTACAGGGCCGACTTGTTCAACTTGTCACATGGGTGCTACTAAGAATCAAGATGTTAACCATAATGTTGGTTTACGTATTTCTTGGAACAACCGACCACCTGTTTCTGTTCGACCTGAGACGGTAGATAAGAAAATGGGATCTCCTTCTGCTGCTATTGGCTGGGAAGAGCGTCGTGATAGCATGAAAGATGTGTGTTCTGCTTGTCATACAGAAGACTATATCGATAGTTTCTATGTACAGTATGATGGCATTGTGAACCTCTATAATGAGAAGTTTGCTAAGCCAGGTCTTGCTTTAATGAAGCTTGCTAAGCCTTTATTAAAACCTGCTAAGTTCAGTAATAAGATTGACTGGATATGGTTTGAAATCTGGCACCATGAAGGTCGTCGTGCTCGTATGGGTGCTTCTATGATGGGTCCTGATTATACTCATTGGCATGGTACTTATGAGGTAGCTCAACATTACTATGTTAAGTTTATCCCTGAACTTGAGAAGCTAATCCATAAAGGTGAAACTTCTAAAGATCCTAAAAAGCAAGCTTCGGCTAAAGCTTTACAGGAAGGCTTGGATAAAATGCTAAACTCTAAAGACCATATGTGGTATCTAGATAAGCTGACTGATAAGCAGAAAGCGGTTCGTCAAGCGGCTATTAAAGAGTTTAAGGCGAAGTATGCAGAAGATAAAAAATCTAATGCTAAAGAAGCTGAAGAGAAAAAAGACTAGTTATAATTAAGTCTTGATTAAGGAAGCCCTTCTGTTATTTTTGGCAGAAGGGTTTTTTCACGTTTAGAACCCCATATTATTTAATTATTTAACCCCTAAAGTCCTTATAAAGGTATTTTAAATGGATATAAAACAAATTTTAGTTGTTACTGGTATTGTCTTTGCTACTGCAGTCAGTGGTTGTGGAGCTGAAGATGATAAATCCCCCGTTGAAAACAAGAGTGCAAAGGCGAGTCAACCTGCTGTTGAAAATAAAAAAGCAGAAAATGCTCATACTGCAACGCCAAAAGATCATGCCGCGACTTCAGGTCATGCTGCTCCAAAGAGTCATGCCGCGGCTTCAGGTCATGCTCCAACTCCAGATCAATCGGCAGCACAGAAAAAAGTTAAGGATCAGCTGAATGCGATAGAAGCTAAAATAAAATTAGCTTTAGATAAAGATCCAGAAAGTAAAGAGTTAACGGCTAAGTATGCCGCCATATTATTGGCACAGAATAAAACTTCTGAGGCAATTCCTGCTTATCAAAAAGCCATTATGTTGAATCCTGAAAATGCGAAGTTATTTGCTAGTTTAAGTATTGCATATTTACATCGTGCTAATTATAAAATGGCAAAATCGATGGCAGATCAGGCATTAAAAATTGATCCTACAATGAAAAATGCTGGCAAGATTAATCAATATATTGATCAAAAAGAAAAAACGTTAGAATTAGCAAAACAAGCGGATGCAGCAAAGCAAGCAGATGCAGCAAAACCTGTTAATACAACAAAAAAACCAGAAGATGCTATGCATGGCTATTCTACCAAGGGCGCACCAAAGGCTCCTGAAAAACCTGTTGCTCCAACAGCTCCAACGAGCCCTATTAAATGATCGCTAGGCATGGATTACAGGCTTCACTCCTATTACTATTTAGTATAATGATGACTGCCTGTTCAGAGCACTCTGATTTTGATGTGACGGAGCATACAGTAGATTTTCGTTTTTCAGGTGGGATTGCAGAGCTTTATGACTGTGATTTGCGTCAACGTTACTTTCTAGTAAAGACGGGCGCTTATGATGAGTTGCTCAGCGAGTATGCAAAGCTGAAGTTACCACGTAATGATGATGCTTTCTTGCATGTCATGGGCTATGTGAAGAAGGAAAATATCATTGAAGGAATTGACCCTGTTGATGTTTTTGTTGTGACTGAATTGCTTTCTGTTGATACGACTAGAGGGTGCTCACTTAAAGGCTAAGGTGCTGATATATTAAAATATCCCTATCCATACTTTAGTCTCTAAATATCAACCTTTTATTAGTCTCCTGTTCGTTATCATTCGTGTTTAGTGTTACTTAAAGATTATATTTTTAAGAATAATTTTAACTAATCACGGATGACTCTTATGATCAGCTCATTTTTTAATACATTTAATCGCCGACCCATACAACATGGCCAGATATCTTCTGGTTATCAGCGTCAGCATTCTCGACATTCTCACCAGTCACATTCAAAGCCTCAGTTTTCTAATCTATTGCAATTAATTAACAGTCTTTTGAAACAGCTTAAACATTCATCACATGGAAAAGTAGATGGGCGAGTTGGACCGATTGGACTGCCTTATTTACCTCAACCTCGACCTAATATACATCCTCCTGTTAATGTCACACGACCTTATCCTCGACCTAATATACATCCCCCTGTTGATGGCCCATTTCCTCGAC